>DMZE01000006.1 GCA_003492055.1 Cellvibrionales bacterium | reverse complement strand
ATCGCATTAGCAATACTTGAAAAAAGTGATAACCCGAAACTACCATTAGCATTAATGTTAGGTATCGCTTATGCAGCTAACGTAGGCGGTATGGGGACACCTGTAGGGACTCCACCGAACCTTGTGTTTATGCAAATTTATACCGACTTCACCGGTAAATCTATGGGTTTTGTGCAGTGGATGATGGTAGCTGTGCCAGTTGTTATTATTTTTTTGCCGTTTATTGCTTGGTGGTTGACTCGGCGCGTTAATCTTCAACAAGGTAAGCCTTTGGAGTTGCCCTCAGTAGGTGAATGGCGCCCAGCAGAGAAGCGAGTTTTGATTGTTTTTGCTTGCACGGCGCTGGCGTGGATAACGCGGGGTGAGCCTTTTGGCGGCTGGAGTGAGTTGTTAGGTTTGCAGCAAGCGAATGATGCAGGCGTTGCTTTGGTTGGCGCTATATCTTTATTTGTCGTGTCTGACGGTAAAGGTGGTCGATTATTGGAGTGGGACCAGGCTAGCAAGATACCATGGGGAATTTTACTATTATTTGCGGGTGGCATTTGTATTGCTAAAGCGTTTGCCGTTTCTGGGCTAAGCGTTGTGTTGGGAGGTGTTTTGGATGGCTTAGCTGTGTTGCCTGTATTTATTATGTTATTGGTATTAACGCTAGCTGTTAGTTTTATGACTGAATCAACGAGTAATACTGCAACGACGGTATTGTTAATGCCGATACTGGCGGCAGCGGCGTTGGCAGCTAAATTGGATCCTCAGATGCTAATGATTCCTGCCGCTTTAAGTGCTAGCTGTGCTTTTATGCTACCGGTGGCAACAGCACCGAATGCAATTATATTTGGTAGTGGTAAAGTACAATCGATAGATATGTTTCGCACAGGATTTTTATTAAATATTGTGGGCGCATTGATTATTACAATGGTATGTTATTGGCTTTTATAATTTAAGCAGATGTTTATTAAAGGCTTAGAAATCATTAAAAGCTGAGACGGTAAAGAGAGGATAATTCAGGTAGAATCATCAGCGAATTAACCCCTTGATTTGTTCGACTAATAAAACAGCTTGGTTACATTGGTGACCAAGATTTATATAAACAATTAACAGGATAATAATATGACTATTCAAGCAGGCGAAAAAATACCTTCATGCACATTAAGCGTCATGGGCGAAAGTGGCCCAGAAGATATTACAACTGATGCTATTTTTGCAGGTAAAAAAGTAGTGTTATTTGCTGTGCCCGGCGCATTTACGCCAGGCTGTTCACTTACGCATTTACCGGGCTTTGTTGTTAATGCCGAC
The DNA here is from genome assembly GCA_003492055.1 of Cellvibrionales bacterium. GTDB lineage: Bacteria > Pseudomonadota > Gammaproteobacteria > Pseudomonadales > UBA7434 > UBA7434. The sequence continues at coordinate 10,344 of DMZE01000006.1, read as the reverse complement.
AAAATAAAAGACAAAGGCGTAGATACTATTGTGTGTCTTTCAGTGAATGACGCTTTTGTTATGGGCGCATGGGGCGAAAGTCAAAACGCTGAAGCATTAGTTATGCTTGCCGATGGCAATGCTGAACTGACGGCGGCGCTAGGTCTTGAGCTTGATGGCACTGGTTTTGGTATGGGTACGCGTTCGCAGCGTTACTCTATGATTGTCGATGACGGCACTGTCACTGCATTTAATCCAGAAACAGGTCCGGGTATATTGACCAGTAGTGCTGAAGCTATTCTTGAAGCGCTTTAAAACCTATTGCATCTATTAATGTGTTTTATTCATTAATAGATGCAGCTTAGTTTTAGGTGTTAATTAAGACTCTTATCGCCTTAAGCTCAGCTGAAGCGTTAGCAATATGTGCGAGCGCTTCAGACTGACGGCTGGCAACAAATTCAATTTCTTCTTCGCGTATTGTTCCATTCAACTGCTTTAATTCTGTTAAACGATTTAACTCTTCACCCATAGTGCTGGCAACACGCTCTTGTGCGGCTGTAATCAATGGCTGTGCGCGACCTTGCGCAATCGTTTGTGCAGAGCCAATCATTTTTTCTAGCTCGCCACGAATTTGTTTTAATATCGCTAAGCGAGTCGACTTCTTAACATGCTCAGCTAGCTTATTCATTTGTGCGTGCTTAATAATGGCGGTTAAGTCTTTGCCGCTACTTTCTAGCAATACGCGAATAGGTGTGGCTGGTAAAAAGCGATCAACCTGATATTTTTTAGGCGCACTGCATTGAATTGCAAAAAAGCATTCAATCATTAATGTGCCTGCCGGTATGGCTTTTAATTTCAGCGCCGCAATAGCTACGTTACCAATATCCATGCTCGAGACCATTTCCATGGCTTCGCTAATCATGGGGTTTTCCCAGGTAATAAATTCCATTTCTTCGCGTTGCTGAGCTTTGGCTCTATCGAAGCAAACGGTCACGCCTTCTTCTTTTAAGCCAGGGAAATACCCCGTTAACATATGATCACTAGGGTGAAGTACTAAACAATGTTCTGAGTGGAAATCATGATCGACACCAAAGGTGTCTAGCAGCATGGTCATATACGATTGCAATACTTCTGAACGCTCAGAATCAATAATGGTTTGAATCACATTTTCAGCAACGTCGTTATCGCAGGAGTTTAATTCCAGTAATTGATCTCTACCATTTTGTAATTCGTCTCTTACTGCTTGAGTATGCACAGCAGTTTCTGTGATAAGTGCTTCAAAATCTTCTGTTGATTGTGGAGAGTCGGTATTTATCCACGGCGCTAATCGCGTTTCAAATAATTGGTAAACTGACAAGCCAGCTGAGAAGCTGTGCGATAGTGCGTCTATGCCTTCGTTATACCAGCGATATAAATACTCTTGTGCGGTACCCGAAATATACGGAATATGTATCTTAATATCTTCGCTTTGACCAATGCGATCAAGACGGCCAATACGCTGCTCAAGTAGATCGGGGTTCATGGGTAAATCGAATAATACGAGGTGATGGGCAAATTGAAAGTTACGACCCTCACTGCCAATCTCTGAGCAAATTAATACCTGTGCGCCAGCATCTTCATCGGCAAAGTAAGCGGCGGCTCTATCACGCTCAATAATCGATAGCCCTTCATAAAAGGCGGTACTACGAATGCCGGAAGTGAGATGCAGATGTTTTTCTAAATCAAGCGCGGTGTTGGGATTGGCGCAAATCAATAATACTTTTTGGCCGCGAACCGATTTCAGGAAGCCTTCTAACCATTCAACGCGTGGGTCTATAGCTAGCCAATCTTCACCGGCTTCTTGTAAGGCGCGTTCAGGATATAAGCCTTGATTACTTTGGTAGTCTGCAACACTTTCTAATGGATAGCCATGCTCTAGGCGCTGAGGAAAACCTTTAATAGCGGCACGCGTATTTCTGAATAGCACGCGGCCTGTGCCATGACGGTCAAGTAAGCGGCGGATTAATAACTGATGGTCATCGCCCTCTGAATTGTCTTTTGAATGACTCTCTGGCAGCTCACCGATATAGTGGCTAAGCTGTTTTTGTTGTTCGGCCGATAATGTTTCTTTATTGGCAAGCGAGCTAACAATGCTATTAAGCTCAACAAAGTGTCCTTGTTCTTCAATAAAGCTTGGCAAGCTATGAAAGCGCGCAGGATCGAGTAAGCGCAAACGTGCAAAATGGCTCTCAAGACCGACTTGTTCGGGTGTCGCAGTTAGCAATAATAGGCCGGCGCAATAGCGTGATAGCTGCTCGATGGCTTGGTATTCAACACTGGGGGCTTCTTCTGACCAGCGTAAATGGTGGGCTTCATCGACAATCATTAAGTCCCAGCCAGCATCGCAGGCTTTCTGCATAAGGGCTTTGTCGCTACACAATAAATCGAGACTACATAAAATCAATTGCTCAGATTCAAAGGGGTTGCCTTCATCGGCTTCGATAATGGCGTTATAGCGGCCTTTATCAAATAGAGAAAAGTGCAGGTTGAATTTTCTTAGCATTTCCACCAGCCATTGATGCAGTAATGGCTCAGGAACAACAATTAACGCTCTGCTGGCTAAACCGGTTTGCAATTGATGATGCAAAATCATGCCGGCTTCTATAGTTTTACCTAAGCCAACTTCATCGGCTAAGAGTACGCGAGGTGCATAGCGAGAGGCGACTTCATGGGCAATGTAAATTTGATGCTTGAGTAAGTTGGTCCTTGGACCCAATAGGCCACGCGCTTCTGAGCACTGCAGTTGGTAGCGAAAGTGCAAGGTGGCTGCGCATAATTGAAAGGCGGAATTTCTATCGAACTGACCGCTGAAAAGTCTCTGCGTAGGCGAGCTAAGCTGAATTTGGGCAGAAATTTTTGACTCGGGCACAATATGTTCTGCGCCTTCATTATCTGTCGTAAGGTAGTAGTTAAGCTGATTTAACTCTTCAATAGCCGTAACGACAAGTGCGTTATTATCTATGTCGTTTAAGCTATCGCCAACTTGATAGAGAACGCGCGCCAGTGGCGCACTGTTAGCGGCGTAAATCCGCTCTTCTTCTAAAGCCGGAAAGCTTAACGTAATATGCCGACCATCAGTTTCAATGACTAGCCCAAGACCTAACTGTGGCTCCGCCTGGCTGACCCAGCGTTGCCCAACAACAAATTCCATACACGGTTCTTCTAAACTAAGTTTTTATTGCTAACGAGTGCCACTGTGAGCACGCGCCAAAAAAGAGAATGCGATTCTATCAGACTATCTCGGTATGGCGCGCGGACAAATGCACGGAATTATTGTCGACAACGTGTTTTTTTATGCGCTTAAGTTTTGGAGGCTTGGAATATGGCCTCAATTGAGTGATTAAGCGTGTCGTTAAATGCATTGTCTGATTGCTGCGCGCTGAGGCCTTCTGTTAGAGCGCGAGAAAAGCTAGCAATCATTCCTGTGTTTTCTGCAACGCGACGATTCGCTTCAGTACGATTGTAGCCTCCCGAGAGTGCGACGACGCGAATTACATTGGGATGGTTGATGCAATCACTATAAAAATTAGCCTGTTCTGGTGGTGTGAGTTTTAGCATAACGCGTTGCTTATCGTTGAGTTGATCAAGCTGTAGCAATAATTGCTCTTTGAGCATAGCTTCGGCGGCAGGCTTTTCGGTGCTGTTAATATCAACTTCGGGTTCAATAATAGGAATGAGTCCAGCTCGGCTAATATGCTTGCCAATAGCAAACTGCTGGGCAACGAGTTCGGCAATACCTTGGCTGTTGGCCAGTTTAATCACTGAACGCATTTTTGTGCCAAAGACATCTTGTGCTTTGGCTTTTTGAAGCAGGGCGTCTAGTTGGTCGATGGGTTTCATTAACTGCACACCGTTGGCGATATCCATTAAACCATTGTCAACTTTAAGGAAGGGGACAACGTTTTTTTGCTGCCAAAGAAACTTGGCTGAATTAATGCCATCAACATCACGGTCTAGCGTGTTCTCAAATAAGATGGCACCAAGCAGACGGTCACCACTAAAGCTAGCGCTAGTCATAATACGCGTGCGCATTTGATGCACGATATCGAACATTTCGTTGTCGCTGTTAAAATCGGTATCGTTAATGCCGTAGAGCTTGAGTGCTTTGGGTGTGCTGCCGCCGCTTTGATCAAGTGCGGCGATAAACCCATTGTCAGAGCAAATTTTGGCAAGTTGTTGAGCAAATATTGACATATTGAGTGGATATCCTAGATGAGGTTGAGGAATGCCAATGCTTAATGTTTTCAGCTGAAGGGGCTAGCTAATGCTTATCGAGACTAGCATGTAGCTTCATTCACGGTGCTTATACATAGATGGCGTTATTAGGTATTAGAGGGGCTGTAGGCGAGACAGTTCCTAAAAACAAACAAACTCATATAGGCAATATAATTTGAAATGATCTTTTTCTAAGAGTTGAGCCACGTTTAATGGCAAAGATGAGGAGGAAATAATGTATCAAAGGGTAATCTAGTGCCCAAACAAATTGCCCATTGCGGCCGCATAAGCGACAATAGCGGCCTTTTTTGCAAGGGTGACTTCCAGTAATTGGATAATAGTCATTGTCACTCATAAAACCCTCAAACTAGGAGTCATTTGAATGCCCTCACGCCGTGAATTAGCGAATGCGATACGCGCATTAACGATGGATGCAGTCCAACAAGCCAAGTCAGGACACCCTGGCGCCCCAATGGGCATGGCTGATATTGCTGAAGTGCTGTGGAATGATTTTATGCAGCATAATCCCGCTAACCCAGAATGGGCGAATCGTGACCGCTTTGTCATGTCTAACGGCCATGGCTCTATGTTGGTTTATTCTTTGTTGCATTTAACCGGTTATGCGCTGCCGATTGAAGAGCTGAAGAATTTCCGTCAATTGCACTCTAAAACACCGGGTCACCCAGAATACGGTTATGCGCCAGGTGTTGAGACCACAACCGGCCCATTAGGGCAGGGCATCTGTAATGCCGTTGGTATGGCGATTGCTGAGAAAACCTTAGCAGCCCAGTTTAACCGTCCAAGCCACGAAGTGGTTGATCATTACACCTATGCGTTTTTGGGTGATGGCTGTTTAATGGAAGGTGTCTCTCATGAGGCGTGTTCTTTGGCTGGCACCCTAGGTTTGGGCAAGCTAGTGGCCTTTTGGGATGATAACGGCATCTCTATAGATGGTCATGTAGAAGGTTGGTTTACTGATGATACGCCGGCGCGTTTCCGTGCGTATGGCTGGCATGTAGTTGCCGATGTAGATGGCCATGATCCTGAGGCGATTGCTGCTGCTATTAAAGAAGCGCAAGCCGAAACGACTAAGCCCAGTATGATTTGTTGTAAAACAGTTATTGGTTTTGGTTCGCCTAATAAGTCCGGTACACATAATTGTCATGGTGCTCCATTGGGTGCTGATGAAATTGCTGCGACGCGTGAATTCCTTAACTGGCCGCATGCGCCGTTTGAAGTTCCAGCTGATGTCTACGGTGGTTGGGATGCAAATAAAGCGGGTAGCGAGAGTGAAACACAGTGGAATACGCAATTTGCTAGCTATCAGCAAGCTCATCCTGAATTGGCAGCTGAATTAACGCGTCGCTTAAATGGCGATTTGCCCGCCGATTTCGCTGAAAAGGCCGCGGCTTTTATTCAGCAGTCACAAGATAACGCCGACAATATTGCCAGTCGTAAAGCCTCGCAGAACGCGATTGAAGTTTTTGCCAATATCATGCCAGAAATTATTGGTGGCTCTGCCGATTTAGCAGGCTCTAATTTAACCTTATGGCCTGAAGCCAAAGGTATTAGCGCAGACGATGCTAGCGGTAACTACCTTTATTACGGTGTGCGCGAATTCGGCATGTGCGCAATCATGAACGGTATTGGTTTACACGGCGGTTTCCGTACTTTTGGTGCGACCTTCCTGATGTTTATGGAATATGCGCGAAATGCCGTGCGTATGTCTGCATTAATGGGCATACCCAATATTTTTGTTTATACGCATGATTCAATTGGCCAGGGTGAAGACGGCCCAACGCACCAGCCAATAGAACAGATTGCTAACTTACGCTTAACGCCGAATCTTGATACTTGGCGTCCTTGTGATGGCGCTGAAACAGCGGTGGCATGGAAAGCAGCTTTAGAGCGTAAAAGTGGACCTTCGGCATTAGTGTTTAGTCGCCAAGGCTTGCCTGCGCAAAGTCGTAATACTGAACAGTTAAGTAATATCGCTCGCGGTGCTTATATATTAAAAGAATGTGCAGGAACGCCGCAGGTTATTTTAATTGCAACGGGTTCTGAAGTTGGCATTACGGTTGAAGCCGCAGAGCAGCTTAGCGCCAGTGGCGTAGCCGTTCGTGTAGTGTCAATGCCGAGCACTTCTGTCTTTGATCAGCAGGACGCCGCATACCGCGAAGCGGTATTGCCTAAAGCTGTGACTAAGCGAGTCGCTATAGAAGCTGCGCATGTTGATTATTGGCATAAATACGTGGGTCTTGATGGCGCGGTTGTTGGCATGACTACTTTTGGTGAGTCAGCACCGGGTAATGTTTTATTAGAGCATTTTGGTATTACGGGTTCAGCCGTTGCCGATAAAGTACATGCTTTACTGGCCGATTAATCCTTTCCCTCATTAAAGGGAGCGTCCGTAGGATGGTAGAGTTATGCGATTAGCAATTAATGGCTATGGACGTGTTGGGCGTTGTTTGTTGCGCGCTTGGCATGAGCGTGAAGATACGCAATCGTTGTCGATGGTCGCCATTAATGAATTGGCGTCACATGATGCGATTGCTTACCTTACACAATACGACAGCACCCATGGGCGCTTTCCTGCGGATGTCAGCTGTGCTGTAAATCATGGCGGCAGTTATGCGGACAACGCTACCGAGCAGCAATTACTGATTGATGAAGCTGGAATTAATGAAATTGCGATTGATTTGCTACAACAAGCCGATCAATCGCAACTGCCGTGGCAGGCGCTGGATATTGATTTAGTGATGGAGTGCACGGGTAAAATCACGACGGCCGTTGAGGCAAAAAAACATATCGATTCAGGTGCCAAGCAGGTTTTACTCTCTAATCCAGGTGAAGCCTTAATTCCGGCTTTGGTTTATGGCGTAAACCATCACTCCATCAATACTGAGCAAAGTATTTTATCGGCAGCCTCGTGTACCAGTAATGCATTAGTGCCAGTGTTGTCGGTGTTAGATAATGCTTTTGGTGTTGAGAACGGTGTAGTGACAACGATTCATGCATCCATGCATGATCAGCCGGTTATTGATGCCTACCACAGTCAAGACTTACGCCGTAATCGAGCGGCATCGCAGTCTATTATTCCTGTCGATACAGCGTTAGCGCAAGGTATCGATCGAGTACTCCCTCACTTGCAAGGTAAGTTTGTTGCTCACGCTTTGCGAGTGCCAGTCAATAATGTTTCTGCTTTAAACGTGACGATAAATTTACGTGCCGAGGTGACTGAGGCGCAGATCAACAACTGTCTTAAAGAAGCGGCTGAAAATACTTTAGTGGGTGTATTAGGTTATACCGAAGCTTTATTAGCCTCATGCGATTTTAATCATGATGCGCGTTCCGGAATCATTGATGCGAATCAAACGCGTGTGAGTGCTGGACGAACCGTCAATGTGCTTATCTGGTTTGATAATGAATGGGCTTTTGCTAATCGCATGTTAGATTTAGCGCTGTTTTTAAATAAGCAGTAGTTTTAGTTAAGACTTGAGCGTTAAGTGTTTTATTTAGTTTTTTAATTTTTATATTTAAAAGAAAAAGAGGAAGTTGTTAATGTCTTTGTTGTTAATGAAAGATCTTGATTTAGCCGGTCAGCGAGTATTGATCCGCGAAGATCTTAATGTGCCAATAAATGATGGCGAAGTCAGCTCGGATGCGCGCATTCGTGCTGCGCTACCCACTATCCAGTGGGCTATAAAAGCCGGTGCCAAAGTGATGTTGATGTCGCATTTAGGGCGGCCAGAAGAGGGTGCAAGCGCCGAGCAAAACTCAGCGTACAGCTTAGCGCCAGTCGCTGCGCATTTGTCAACATTATTAGCCTCGGACGTTGCGCTCGTTAATGATTGGCAGCAGGGTGTTGAGTTATCTGATGGCGATGTTTGTTTATTAGAAAACGTTCGTTTTAATGTGGGCGAAAAAGCCAATGATGATGTTTTAGCAAAAGCTTATGCCGGTATTTGTGATGTATTTGTGATGGACGCCTTTGGCACCTCGCATCGTGCGCAGGCTTCTACCCATGGTGTTGCCAAATATGCACCGGTTGCATGTGCAGGCCCATTATTAGCGACAGAGCTTGATGCGCTTGAGCGTGCGTTGGCTAACCCTGAGCGTCCCATGGTCGCAATTGTTGGTGGTTCTAAAGTGTCGACTAAGTTGTCAGTGCTTGATACTTTGTCTGATAAAGTTGATCAATTAATTGTTGGCGGTGGTATCGCCAATACGTTTTTAGCGGCGGCAGGAAAGCCAGTGGGCAAATCATTGTGTGAGCATGATTTATTATCGACGGCTACAGCTATTGCCAGCAAAACCAATATACCATTACCAATAGATGTAGTGACGGGTGTTGAGTTTTCTGCAGCAACGCCAGCGGAAATTAAAGCGGCTGAAGCAGTGGCAGACGCAGATATGATTTTTGATATTGGTCCACAAAGTCAGCAGCAATTAAACGATATTTTAGCGCAAGCCAAAACCATTATTTGGAATGGGCCGGTAGGCGTTTTTGAATTTGACCAATTTGGTTTAGGAACAGAAGCTATTGCTAATGCTATTGCAAACAGTGATGCATTCTCTATTGCTGGGGGCGGCGATACACTCGCGGCTATTGATAAATACAATGTGGCCGATAAGATATCTTATATTTCAACGGGCGGCGGTGCTTTTTTGGAATTTGTTGAAGGTAAAGTACTGCCAGCGGTTGCCATACTCGAACAGCGCTTTAATGAACAGTAAGTTTGCTTTGTTATAGCGTGATGGTTTTAACGCGAAAGTGATACCTAGGATGGGACGCGATGAATAGGGCTAAAATGAATATTGAAAAGCTACGAAGCGAAATGAAGCCGCTCGATGTGAGTCAGCCCTATATTCCTAGTGCAGATGAAGAGGCTTACCTTGCCTTTTATGGTATAGATTTCCAGCAATCCTTAGCGCATGTCAGGCAATATTTTGGTCATCTACCCAGTATTGATCTATCGGCTAAGCCGCAGCGTATAGCTTGTCATTACTTTGAAAATATCAATGCTGCTAGAACCTGTTTTATCATTCATGGCTATATGGATCATACGGGTTTATACGGCAAGCTAATTAACTATCTGCTGCATCGAGGTTGCAGCGTGGTCATGATGGATATGCCAGGCCACGGTCTTTCATCAGGTGAGCCTGCAACCATCGATAGTTTTGGCGACTACAATTTAGCGTTGCGACACTGCCTTGATTTTTTTCATGGAAAAACAACTAGTCCTTGGCATGCTATTGGCCAAAGTATGGGTGGTGCAATTGTCATGGATTATTTGCTCAGTCAGCAAGGTGATACGGCCGAGGTGTTTGATAAAGTGTTGTTACTTGCGCCATTGGTGAGGCCGGCGGGTTGGTTGAATGTTCGGCTGATGCACTGGGCCTTAAAGGGATTTGTGAGTAGCATTAAGCGAAAGTTTAAACGTAATACGCATGATGACGCTTTCGTTGATTTTATGGAAAATCACGATCCATTACAGGCTAAGCGGATTCCTGTGCAATGGGTGACAGCGATGTTGCAATGGGAAAAAAGATTTCAGCAGTTAAGTTGGAGTGAAATGGAGTTGTTAGTTATTCAGGGCGAGGGCGATGCTACTGTCGACTGGCGCTTTAATTTAGGTTGTATTCGCAAAAAATTCCCACAATCTAAGCAGTTTAGAATACAAAATGCGCGTCACCATTTAGTTCGTGAAGATGATTATTATTTTGAACGCGTGACACAGGCGGCAGATATTTATTTTGATCGTCGCAGAGATTTAAGAAATTAACCAAAATGCTTGTCATTTTTTATGCATTGAATACTTAAAGTGAGTGACAGTATTTATGACGACAGTAACTAAAATATGAATGACGACAGACATGTCGGCAAACAATAAATAATTGGATCAAAAATATGTCAGAAGAATTAGATAACACAGCATTAGTCACCAGCTACGAAACGATATTGTCGGAGCTTGGGGAAGACCTAGATCGTGAAGGGCTTCACAACACTCCCATGCGAGCGGCAAAAGCCATGCGAGCTATTACGCGAGGTTATGGCCAGTCACTAGATGATATCGTTAATGGTGCGGTTTTCGAATCGGGCACTGATGA
>DMZE01000026.1 GCA_003492055.1 Cellvibrionales bacterium | reverse complement strand
TTTCTTATTAAAAACCAGCTTATTCATTGGCAGCATGGTGCGCGTTGGTTTTGGGATTGTTTAGTGGATGCCGATTTGGCAAGTAATAGCGCTAGCTGGCAATGGGTAGCGGGTTCGGGTGCCGATGCATCACCGTATTTCCGTATTTTTAATCCCTTGCTGCAAAGCGAAAAATTTGATGGTGATGGTGACTATTTAATTCGCTATGTGCCTGAGCTAAAAGGCTTGCCGAAAAAATATCGTCATAAACCGTGGGAGGCGCCAGCGGATGTTTTGCAAGCGGCTGGTATTGAGTTAGGCGTAGATTATCCGCATCCTATTTTAGATTTAAAGGTAACGCGAGAGCGTGCACTGGGTGCATTGAAAGCGATGAATAATCAATTGGCTATGGATTAGCTATTGGTTTTTTAGATTGTCGGCTGAAAGGCCATTTTTAAATAGTTAAAAGCACAGCAGCGAATTTATTGTTACAGGTGATGTCATAAGATGAGTAAATTTATTCTATCCAAAGACTGGGCGAATATTATGTCATCACGTGCTATTCAATTGCATGCCTCTTGGCTGGCTCAACTTGAAAGTGAGTTTAATGCGCCTTATATGCTACAGTTGCGCGATTTTTTATTGGCGCAAAAGCGTTTAAATAAAGTGATTTATCCGAAAGGCGAAAATATTTTTAATGCCTTTAATAGTACGCCGTTCGATGATGTCAAAATCGTTATTCTAGGACAAGATCCTTATCATGGCCCCGATCAAGCACACGGTTTAAGTTTTTCTGTGCCCGAAGGTATTCGCACACCGCCCTCATTAATTAATATTTTCAAAGAGCTTAATAGCGATTTAGGCTTAGCGATTCCGCCACATGGCTGTTTACAATCTTGGGCAGAGCAGGGTGTTTTGTTGCTTAATGCCGTCTTAACGGTTGAGCATAAAACAGCAGGTGCTCATGCGGGGAAAGGTTGGGAGACGTTTACAGATAAGGTTATTGCGCTGCTAAATGAGCAGCAAGAAAATATTGTTTTTATGTTGTGGGGTGCCTACGCACATAAAAAAGGTAAGCTTATTGATAGTGATAAGCATCTGGTTTTAAAGTCAGTGCATCCATCGCCACTGTCTGCGCATCGAGGCTTTTTAGGCTGTCGGCATTTTTCGCAAGCGAATGATTATTTACTGGCAGAAGGCATTGAACCCGTTGATTGGTCTTTGTCCTAATATCATCACTAGCGACGATAGATTAACTATATAGATTATTTATTTATTTATTATAGATTGATAATAGGTATCGCTGTTTTGTTACTGTCAGTGTTATTGCCTAGCCCTAAATTATTTTTTTCTAAAATACGGTCAGCTCTATAACTTGAGCGCACCATGGGTCCCGCCGCTATTTCAGTAAAGCCCATCTCTAAACCTTGCTCTCGGTAAGCTGCAAATTCATCAGGATGAACCCAGCGTTCAACGGGTAAATGGCTTTTAGTGGGCTGTAAATACTGGCCAAGGGTTAGTATATCGACATGATGCTTGCGCATATCTTCCATTGCCTGAAGAATTTCTTCGTCCGTTTCGCCCAATCCTAGCATTAAACTGGTTTTTGTTAAGATCGAGGGCTGTTGCTCTTTGGCAAAGGCCAGTACATCTAAGGTTTGTTGGTAGCCTGCCCGTGGGTCCCTAACTCTTTCAGTTAGGCGCTCAACGGTTTCGACGTTTTGAGCAAAAACTTGCAAGCCAGAATTAACGACGGTAGCTACATCATCCATTACGCCACAAAAATCGGGCGTTAATGCTTCAACTGCGGTTGTTGGATTTAACTCGCGGATGGCGCGGACACAATTAGCATAATGCAGTGCACCACCATCGGCTAAATCATCACGATCAACCGATGTGAGTACCACATAGCGTAAATTCATTAATTGTACGGAGCGCGCCGCATTAGCAGGTTCTTCATGATCAATCCAGCCGCCTGGGTTACCGGTATCGACTGAGCAGAAGCGGCAGGCGCGGGTGCAGACTGAGCCCATTAACATAATTGTCGCGGTGCCGTTACTCCAGCACTCATTCATATTAGGGCAGTGGCTTTCTTCGCAGACGGTGGCAAGGCGATGTTCGTTAACAGTTTCTCGAACTTCATTGAAAGCAGGGCTGGTTTTCATTGAAATACGTAACCAGGGTGGCTTGCGTTCGGTAGAGAGCTTTTCGTTGCCGGTTTTTTTAATGCCGTCTTTGATGGCCGAAAAACCCTGCGGGGTAGAGAACTTTACGCCACTCGCTGTTTTCTTTTTGGCTTTTCTCGCCGTATTTTCTGATGAGTCTTTTGGGCTAGGGCCTGTCATGCAATAGTTCCGAGTAACAAAGCTATATAGCGCATCTATATAGCTTGCTGATTGTGGTGTCAGCCGTGCGAAGTGGATTAAATGCTTGTTTAATTAAGTCCTAATACGGCTGTGATGTTAATTGCGGTCACTTTAATTGAAAAAGAATGCCATGGTCAAACCAATCACGCCTTTTTTGCTCTGCATAGTGAATTGTAAGGGTAGGGCTTTGTCGTTCGCTACCTTTCTATGCGATAGAGCCTTTTTAATGCTTATTTTCGAGTGGTAATAATTCCTCTAAATGCAAATGAGAATGACTTGCATTTAGATTTGTATCTATCTATTATTCCCCTGCCTTAAAAATCTTTGCTTTGCCGGATATGTAGCCTGTTTATCTTGCTTAATCAAAGCTCTCAAGGTTTATAGGTCGCCTGGCTTTGAATCGACATGGATCGGTTCTCTGGCGAATTGACATGAAAAATGGAGCCCATTAGGAAAGAATGATGAAAAAAATATTGATAAAGAACCGACTCTTGAGTCTTATTACAGTGACATTAGCGCCTTGTTTAGTTTTTGCCGACCATGCAGAAAAGGCTGAATTTTTTGAAGAAATCACCATTGTTGGTAATAAGCAGAGTGCTCAGCAGGTAACCGGTTCTGCACATGTGATTAGTGATGATGATTTGGAAATATTTGCTTATACCGATATCCAGCGTATTTTGCGTTCTGTGCCCGGTGTTAATTTACAAGTAGAAGATGGTTATGGTCTGCGTCCTAATATTGGCATTCGTGGTGTTCCCACTGAGCGAAGTGCTCGCGTTGTTTTATTAGAAGACAATGTACCGGTTGCTCCAGCGCCTTATGCAGCATCATCGGCTTATTACTTCCCGACTATGGGCAGAATGTACAGCGTTGAAGTCTTAAAAGGACCTTCGGCCATTACTCAAGGCCCTAATACGATTGGTGGTGCAATCAATTTTGTTTCGACACCGATTCCGACGTCATCAGAAGGGAATTTATTATTGGATATAGGAGAAGACTCTACGACACGTATTCATGCTAATTACGGTAGCGTAACCGATAGCGGCTTAGGTTTTATGGTAGAGACGCATCAATGGAAATCGGATGGTTTTCAAAGCATTGATAATAGCAATACCGATACTGGTTTAGATGTAGAAGATTACACAGTTAAGCTTTCCTATGCGCCAACAGATTCTCGTCATGCATTTGAATTAAAATATCAATATGCACAGCAAGATTCTAACCAAACCTATTTAGGTTTAACTGATGTCGACTTTAAAGCGAATCCTTACCGCCGTTATGGAGTATCAGCGTTAGATAATATTACTACTGAGCATAACCAACTTATCTTGCGTCATGAATTCACTATTAATGATTCTGCAACGTTAACCACAACGGCTTATAACAATGAGCATAAGCGTAGCTGGTATAAATTACAGAAGCTCAATGGCGGTAGTTGGGGCGATGTTATTGAAGAAATTAATGTGGGCGGAGCTAACGCTGCTATCTATCAAGCTATCTTAGATGGTGGTGATAGTGCTGAAGGTGCGGTTCGACTTCGTGATAATAATCGCCAATATTATTCTCGCGGTGTTGCTTTGAAGTTAGATGTTCAAACGGGTATGCATGATTTAGAAATGGGCTTACGTTTTCATCAAGATGAAGAAGATCGTTTGCAGCAAGACGACAATTACACGCAGACAGCTGGTACTTTGGTGTTAGCTTCAGAAGGTGAATTAGGTGATGCTGGTAATCGTGTTGCACAGGCCGAGGCTCTGGCTTTTTATATACACGACACAATCACTATGGGTGATTGGGTATTAACGCCAGGTATTCGTTTTGAAGATATCGAGTTGACCCGCCGCGATTTTACCGGTGGCAATGATCGAGTATTAGATAATGAACGTGACAACTCAGTCACTGCAGTCTTGCCGAGCTTTGGTGCGCTTTACCAAGTGAATGATTCGCTTTCATTACTTGCTGGTGTGCACAGCGGTTTTGGTTCGCCAACCAGTAAAGAGGGTACTCAAGAAGAAGAGTCAATTAACTATGAGTTTGGTGGTCGCTATCAAAGTGATGAACTGTCTGTTGAGTTGATTGGCTTTGTGAATGATTACGACAACTTAGTAGGTGAATGTACGGCTTCATCTGGCGGCAGTGATTGTACTATTGGCGATACCTTTAATGGTGGTGCGGCAATGGTGAAAGGACTGGAGTTTTCGTTGAATAATCGCTTCGATTTAGGATCATCGGTTTCAATGCCTATTGCATTCGTTTATACCTATAGCGATGCACAGTTTGATTCAACGTTTGATAGCGAGTTTTTTGGTGATGTAGAAGCGGGAGATGATATTCCCTATATTCCAGAGCAGCAGATGACATTGACGGTAGGTCTTGAGCAAGGTGATGTGCGTTTAAATGCCAGCGTAAACTATGTTGATGCTGTTTGTGTTAAGGCCTCTTGTGGTGCTTTTGAAAAGACAGAAGACTCAACAACTTTAGATTTGTCAGCTAACTACCAAGTTAATAGTGACTTATCAGTGTTTGCAAGACTTGAAAACGCAACGGGTGAAGAAAGTATTGTTGGTCGCCAGCCTTATGGTGCAAGACCCAATAAAGCACGTACTGCTGCAATGGGTATGCGTCTTTCGTTTTAATCGTTTTATAGATCCACCCTTTAATGTGCTGTATTGTTCTAACGATGAATTATATTTTTATCGTTAGAGCGACAGCATTTTTTTTAACGATAACCAGTTCTCGTTTCCTCTAAAAATCATCGTAACTTCCTTCCTCTTGTCGGTCTAATGTTTATCCCTTAGTTATACTCAGTAAGTATCAGCTTGTTTGATATCGCATAGGCTTATTTAGCGCTATGTCAGGGTTATTGAGTTTTAGGCTGATTGTTTGCGTATGGTGACAATTTATTCATTCTTATAACAATGGAATAGTGATTTATGGTTTTTGGCTTTGATCCAACAAGCTATGATGCGGTACTGTTTGTTGACCAAAACAAGGTTATCAAAGAAATGCTGCTCACCGAGTTTGAAGCAGTGTTAGATGGTGTCGTCGGTGAGCCCGAGTTTGCCGGCACGACTGCGCATGCGGTTTATCTAAAAGTGAATAGACGTCTAGAAATTATAGGTGCAGTTTTTTTCCTTATTAATTTTGATACTAAAGGCAATGCTGATCGTCGATGGAATATACCCTTATCGCAAATGGTTGAAACCGCAGCCTTTGGTCCTGAGTTAAATGGTGTTCAAGTACGTATTGCCTCTCATAGTCAATGTCAAATTCCTTGGCACCAACAAGATTTATGGGAGCCTGATTTATCAGTGGGTTCTAATACCTTAAAAATTTTAGCGTCCAGTATTCAGAATAATCGCTTAGGATTATTGCTTGACGATACCATTGATAACCCTCCAATGCTGACAGATGTTGTTGCTGCGAATACAGCGACTAGAGACAGTGTTAACGCTAGCGATAATCATCGTTCATCAGATGTTAAGGAAGAGCGAGAAAAAGAGCGCTATCATATGGCGCAGAATATCAAAAAGCAGCGTGTTTATATTGCTAGTTTAAAATCCTTACATGAACAAGAAATGGCTGCGCAGCGAAAGCTTTACTCTAAAGATAGGGAAATGTTTTTATTAGCTAATAAAAAACTCCAAGAGCAGATAGAGACCATAGAGCTAAAATATTGTGATTCCTTGATTGATGTTGAGAATAAGCAGGCGTCATTTGATCAGCAATGCGCTGAGTATGAGCAGCGTTTAGAACGCATGATGGATCAACGTGGTATTGATCATCGCAGTTTACGTGTTCAGTTTAATAAAGATTTTCAGGCGAAATTAATTGAACAGACGACAGAAATAGAATCCAAGTTAGAAATGCGCGAGGTTGAAGTCTATTACCGTGAAGAGCAAATTAATCGGCTAAAAAGCGAGGTGTTAGAGATAAAAGCTTACGCTAAGCAATTAGAGTCACAGTCCGTCGCGTCACAAATAACTAGCCTAGTTGAAAATGGTGTTTACTTTGTCATATCTCAGCCGGGTCTTGGGCCGTTGAGTATTGAAGCGGAAGACTTGATTCGCTTTAACAGCGAACCTAACACTTATATTGCAGAGCGTTTAGGGGTTGATCTCGATACTTATGAAGCTTGGCTTGCGCATATTAAGTTACCACTGTGCGGTGGCGATAATCGCAGTGGCGAGAGTTGTGGTGAGCATCTTGAGCCTATCGCTTCGCCGCAAGAGTTTGTGGTGGGTATATCAGATTATTGTATTGCGCATCAGCAGGAGGTTTTGGCTACCGTTAATGGGCATTAAGCTGTCGTTTTTAATTACATTCCCGCACTGGCTAAAATATTTTTAACCACGGTGACTATAGTGATAACGAATAGCACTGTGAAAATAATACCCGCAGCTATATAAATATAGATGCTGCCTTTACCATTAAAATCTTTTTCTTGATTCTTTTTGCTTTGTACGCCAACAGCAGCAGCTAATACGCTAGTTAAGATATGCAGTATTGATAGCTTTTGCTTGCCTTCGCTGACGGGTGCAGCTTCAGTTTTAGGTTCAGGTTCAGGTTTGGTTTCAGGTTCAATGCTTGTGTCGCTCATCGTTACTTATTTTCCTGTGGCTTTATCTTTTTGCTAGGTCCTGGCGCCGCTAGCAAAAAAATTAATCGAGGATGGGTTGTAACCAACGGGTCATTTCTTCGAGGCTTTTTCCTTTACGTGTAGAAATACTTTCGAGTTGATCGTTGCCTATTTTTCCTGTGGCAAAATATTGCGACTCAGGATGCGAGAAGTAAAAGCCACTGACAGATGCGGCCGGCGTCATCGCATAGTGCTCGGTTAGCTCAACACCAATGGCTTCTTCTGCATTGAGAAGTGCAAACAAAGTAGCTTTTTCTGTGTGATCAGGGCAGGCGGGATAGCCCGGAGCAGGACGAATACCTTGGTAGCGCTCTTTAATAATTTCTTCATTGCTTAAAGATTCATTATTAATATAACCCCAGTATTCGGTTCTGACACGTTGATGTAAGTGTTCGGCAAAGGCCTCGGCTAAGCGATCGGCCAATGCTTTAATCATAATGCTGTTGTAATCATCACCATTGGCTTCAAATTCTTGAGCCAGTTTATCAGCATTAATACCAGCCGTAACAACAAAACCACCCACATAGTCGGCAATGCCTGAATCAACCGGTGCGACATAATCGGCTAATGATAAATTAGGTTTGCCATTCGGTTTGGCTACTTGCTGACGAATATGATGAAGCGTTGCGATTTCTTCACTGCGCGAATCATCTTTATATAAAGTAATATCGTCATCATTGCTTTGGTTGGCTGGCCAAAAACCAAATACGGCACGCGCTTCTAAAAGGTCTTCATCGACAATGCGTTTTAGCATGGCTTGCGCATCAGCAAATAAATTCGTTGCTGCTTCGCCAACTACTTCATCGGTTAAAATACGCGGATATTTACCGGCTAAGTCCCAGGTAATAAAAAACGGTGTCCAGTCAATCATCTCAACTAAAGTGCTAATAGAATACTCTGTTAGCACTTGTGTCTTCATTTGTTTTGGCACTGGCGCTGTGTAGTCGGCCCAGTTAATTGTCGGCTTATTAGCAATCGCTCTGGCATAACTCAGTTGGGGCGCTTTAGGTTTTCGATTGGCATAGCGCACGCGTACTTTTTCATAGTCTTCACTGGTATCTGCAACAAAATCGGACTTGAGTTCATCACTAATTAATTTTGTTGCCACGGCAACACTACGCGATGCATCAGGCACGTAAATCACTTGATCGTTATTGTAATGCTGATCAATTTTAACGGCTGTATGGGCTTTAGAGGTGGTTGCACCGCCAATCAGTAACGGGATATTAAAATCCTGTCTTTGCATTTCTTTGGCGACATAAACCATTTCATCTAATGAGGGCGTAATTAAACCGCTCAAACCAATAATGTCGACGTTTTCTTCTCGGGCTTTTTGTAAAATATTTTCACAAGAAACCATAACGCCCATATCAATAACTTCGAAGTTATTACACTGCAGCACTACACCTACAATGTTTTTACCAATATCATGAACATCACCTTTTACAGTGGCCATTAATATTTTGCCGTTGGCTTTTTGACCTTCGGTTTTTTCGGCTTCAATGTAGGGTTGCAAATAGGCAACAGCTTGCTTCATGACGCGGGCGCTTTTTACCACTTGTGGTAAAAACATTTTTCCTTCACCAAATAAATCACCTACCACGTTCATACCGTCCATTAACGGACCTTCAATCACTTCAATGGGACGGTCAAATTGCTGTCGAGCTTCTTCGGCATCTTCGACAATATAGGCGTTAATGCCTTTAACTAACGAATATTCTAGTCGCTTGCCAACGGGTTCTTCACGCCATGCAGGATTTTCATTTTTTTCAGTACTTTCGCCTTCACCGCGATATTTATCAGCAATTTCTAACAGACGTTCAGTGCTGTCATCACGACGATTAAGAATAACGTCTTCTACACGCTCTTTTAACTCTTCAGGTAAGTCATCATAAATGGCGAGTTGTGAAGCGTTAACGATACCCATATCCATGCCGGCTTTAATGGCATGGTATAAAAATACGGAGTGAATCGCTTCTCGTACAGGATTATTGCCACGGAATGAAAACGAGACATTGCTGACGCCGCCAGAAACCATGGCATGCGGTAGATTTTGCTTTATCCAGCGAGTGGCTTCAATAAAGTCGACGGCATAGTTGTTATGTTCTTCTATACCCGTAGCAACGGCAAAAATATTCGGATCAAAAATAATATCCTGAGGATTAAAGCCCGCTTTGTCGACCAATATACGATAAGAGTTTTCGCATATTTCAATTTTGCGCTCAAAAGTATCGGCCTGGCCTTGTTCATCAAAGGCCATAACCACAACAGCAGCGCCATAGCGTTTACACAATGCGGCTTTTTCTAAAAATTCGGCTTCACCTTCTTTCATGCTAATTGAGTTAACGATGGCTTTACCTTGCACGCACTGTAAGCCAATTTCGATGACATCCCACTTAGAGGAGTCGATCATAATGGGAACGCGACTAATTTCAGGCTCTGAAGCAATAAGATTTAAAAAGCGTTTCATGGCGACATGCGCATCGAGCATGCCTTCATCCATATTGATATCAATGATTTGTGCGCCGTTTTCAACTTGCTGCTGAGCCACTTCTAGCGCAGTATCATAGTCGTCTTCAATAATCAGTTTTTTAAAGCGTGCCGAGCCGGTCACGTTACATCGTTCGCCGACATTCACAAATAAGCTATCACCACTAATATTAAATGGCTCTAAACCACTTAAGCGGCAAGCAATATCAATATTGGGAATAACTCTAGGGCTTGAATTCGCAGCGGCTTGAGCTATGGATCTAATATGGTCTGGCGTAGTGCCACAGCAGCCACCTACGGCATTAAGAAAGCCGCGCTCGGCAAACTCATTAAGGTCTTCAAACATATCTTCGGGTGTTTCATCGTACTCACCAAAAGCGTTAGGTAAGCCAGCATTAAAGTGACCGCTAAAATAGCAATTAGCATTGTTGGCTAACTCTTCAACAAAGGGGCGAACTTCTTTAAAGCGACGACCGCAGTTAACGCCAACAATTAAAGGCTCGGCATGAGCGATGGAGTTCCAAAATGCAGCGGGTGTTTGTCCTGATAATAAACGGCCACTCATATCGGGAAAGGTTACCGATATCATAATAGGCAATGTTTTTTCAGGATTATCATTAAAGAATTGTTTAACCGCAAATATCGCTGCTTTAGCGTTAAGCGTATCGAAAATAGTTTCGACTAAGATGAGATCAACATCGCCCTCGACTAACTTGCTGGTCGCTTCTACATAGTCGCTGACTAGGTCATTAAAATAAATATTTCGTGCAGCAGGGTCGTTAACATCGGGTGAGATAGAAGCTGTACGAGGTGTTGGTCCAAGCACCCCAGCAACAAAACGTGGTTTGTCGGGATTGGCTGCGGTGTATTGGTCGGCGACTTCTCTGGCGATTTTGGCGCCTTCGAGATTAATTTCGGCAGCAATATCTTCTAAGGTGTAATCACCTTGAGCCACTCGGGTACCGTTAAAGGTATTGGTTTCGAGAATATCGGCGCCGGCATCAAGGTAGGCGCAGTGAATTTCGCGAATCACTTCAGGTTTGGTAAGGCAGAGTAGGTCGTTGTTACCTTTAAGATCTTTTGGAAAGTCGGCAAAGCGCTCGCCACGATAATCCGCTTCTTGTAGGTCATAGCCCTGAATCATAGATCCCATGGCCCCATCGATCACTAGAATGCGATCTTTTAATGCTTGATGGAGTGAGGCCACACGTTGTTGGGTGAGAGCCTTATTGGGATTCGTTGCTGGTTTTGCCATGGTGTTGTTATATGCCTTGTGTTTAATGTCTTGTTTTAATACCTTGCCTTTAATACCTTACCTTATACTGCAGAGGCGCATTTATGGATGATTCTGCCTCAATATAAGCCGCCGGCCAGTTTAGCAAATTATGGCGTTGGAATAGATAGATAGAGGGCTGTTATGTGATTATTTAGTGCGACGAAATGGGCTGATATCGCTCTATTGTCTGGCTGCTTGAGTCATGAAAAGGGCTGGAGAAGTTTTTTACTGGCTTATTTCGCGCGTATTGATCTGTGTGTATCTCGCACATGGCGCTTGATTCCATTAGAATAGGGTTAATCCACGATAATTGCCCAGTGAGCGTTTAGCATGTCAGATACACCCACCAATGAAACCCCTGAAGCCAAAGCCGATTTTGTTGAAATCTATATATCGGACAGTGCGCAGGAATATTTAAAAGGTTTGCTTGAGAAGCAAGAAGATGATGTGGTGGGTATTCGAATTTTCGTTAATGATCCGGGTACGACAAAAGCCGAGACCTGTATCGCTTATGGTCGCGCTGAAGATATTAGCGATAGCAGTATTTTACGCGAATATACCGGTTTTTCGGCCTATTTTGATGAGAAAAGTTGGTCGTTTTTAGAAGAAGCCAAAGTTGACTATGCGGCAGATCGGATGGGTGGCCAGTTAACCATTAAAGCGCCCAATTCTAAAATGCCGAAGGTGAGTGACAATAGTCCATTGGCTGATCGCGTTAATTACTTACTCTATACAGAGATTAATCCTTCGTTGGCCTCTCACGGTGGTGATGTGTCATTGATGCAAATAGATGACGAAAATTTTGCCATTTTGAAATTTGGTGGTGGTTGTCAGGGATGTGGCTCTGTTGAGATGACATTGAAAGACGGTGTTGAAAAGACACTGATGGAGAAGTTACCTGAACTCGCCGGTGTGCGTGATATGACGGATCATACCGATAAAACTAACGCTTATTATTGATTGATAGCGAGGCTTAACAATAACTCTCAAGCGCCATTTGCGCTTTTTCAAGCTCAGTCGCGCGGTCTTCATCTGAGAGCATGGTTACATTGCCGGCATCATCGCGCTGCTGTATCGCTGCCTCACTAGATAATGCTTCAACGTTCTCTCTAGCCTGTTTGCAATAAAGCGCACGCTGCTGCTTTGCGGCTTCTTCAGCATTCGCAACCTTATTGGCTAGCTCGTCTTTTTTTGAATCCGAATCGTTATTTCGATTACTGTGCGTCTTAATTTCGATGGCCTCAACGCCCAAGGGCGGATGCTCACCATATACCCAGCTGCCGGAATCATCTTCCCATTTATAAAATACTTCTGCATAACTGCTCGATGCCGTTAAAAAGATTGAAAGGGTGAGGGTGAGAAACGGTAAAGTCGTTAGAAATCGCATTAATTTTGCCTTTTAATGAGTTCTTAATGAGTGGAATAGAGCAGTGGTCCTGCATTGAGTGCTAATTGATAGACCTTAGGACCACAGCTATTCGGATTTTCGCCATGAATAGTGAGTAAAAGCCACTATTTTTCCCGCATATAAGCACCCGCTATTGACAGTCGGCGGCTGAAATTAAACAATTGATCACCTGTTTGCCTATGGGTGTTCGTCAATCGAATAACAATTTAATTGAGATATGACGGCTTTAAGACAGCGATAAGGCAAATATGTCCTCTTTTATAAGCAAATCAATAGTTTGTTAATAAGAATGCTATAAACTTTACGGCCATTCTGGACTTTTATAACTCTCAGTTTAAGAGCAAGTAACATGTTAAAAGATAAAGACACTTCTACTGGCGATACTGATGCTGGTGCCACGCTCACCGAAATGAACGGTGATGTTGAAATGCTTTCTGGCGGCGATATGATCGCGCGCGTATTACAGGAAGAGAACGTCGAATTTTTATTCGGCTATCCCGGTGGTGCGGTACTGCATATTTATGATGCCTTACACCGCAATAGTTCAGTCCCTCATATTTTGGTGCGCCATGAACAGGCCGCCACGCATGCCGCCGATGGCTATGCTCGCGCAACCGGTAAAACCGGCGTGGTGCTTGTGACTTCAGGTCCTGGTGCGACAAATGCGATTACAGGTATTGCCACTGCCTACATGGATTCTATTCCTATGGTGGTTATTTCTGGTCAGGTGCAAAGTCACTTGATTGGCGAAGATGCGTTTCAAGAAACCGATATGATTGGTATTTCTCGTCCTATCGTTAAGCACAGCTTTTTAGTGAAGCGCACAGAAGATATTCCACGCATTCTAAAAACGGCGTTTTATTTGGCTGCCTCTGGTCGTCCTGGTCCTGTGGTTGTCGATATTCCTAAAGATATTACTGCGCCAACCATGAAGCGTCCTTATCATTATCCTAAAGAGATTAGCTTGCGTTCTTATACGCCAGCTGCAAAAGGCCACGCTGGTCAAATTAAGAAAGCCGTTGAAATGCTTCTGCGTGCCAAGAGACCGATTATTTATGCAGGCGGCGGTGTTATTCAAGGTAATGCAAGTGATGCCTTAACAGCGTTAACTCATCATTTAAATTTCCCTATCACTAATACCTTAATGGGCCTTGGCGCTATTCCGGGTAGTGATGAGCAGTTTCTAGGTATGCTAGGTATGCACGGCACCTATGAAGCGAACAACGCGATGCATGAAAGTGATGTGATTTTAGCGGTAGGTGTGCGTTTTGATGATAGGGTA
>DMZE01000204.1 GCA_003492055.1 Cellvibrionales bacterium | reverse complement strand
ACCATCATACTCACGGCCCATAAATTTCTTAGGCCCCCAAGCACCGTATTTATCGGCAATCACATGCCCTTCATCCGAGAGCAGATCAAAATTGAGTGACTGCTTTACAATAAAATTTTGTAAACGCTTAACGGGGTCAGGGCTAATGCCGAGTACAACTGTATCTAATGCAGCGAGCTCTTTCTCGCTATCACGAATACCACAGGCCTGAACCGTACAGCCTGGCGTACTGGCTTTAGGATAAAAATAAACGACAACATTCTTCTTGCCTTTAAAGTCTTTTAAGCTGACTTTAACATCATCCTGATTGTGCAGTGTAAATGCGGGCGCTAAATTGCCCAACTTAGGTAATGCCATGTTAAGAACCTCTACAGAGTCAATAATATACTTTAGCTTTCGTCATCAATCGATAACGTATCGGGTAAATCTTTTTTCGTTTTAGCGCCTAGGTCTTTAAGAATAGCGACGCGGCGTATTAAATTACCACTACCAGTAGACAAGCGCTTAAAGGTCGTATCATAAGCTGTTTGTGCTTTTTCTAAATGGCTGCCTATACCTTCTAATGATTCGATAAAAGAAACGAATTTATCATGCAAGTTACCCGCCTCTAAAGCGATTTTTTCAGCATTTTTATTCTGTCGCTCATGACGCCAAATGGTCTCAACCGAACGCAGTATAGCCAGCAAGTTAGTTGGGCTCACTAAGACAATATTTTTACTGTAGGCATCGCCCCAAATGTCTTTATCATTTTGTAGCGCTAAGGCTGAGGCGCCTTCAATAGGTATATACAGCATTACATAGTCCAGCGTATTAACGCCGACAAGACTATCGTAATTCTTATTGCTCAAGCCCTTAATATGCGCACGTACTGAGCTTACATGCTCATCTAGCGCTAACTGACGCTGCTGATCATCTTCTGCTTCAAAATAACGCGAATAGGCTAATAGCGAGACCTTTGAATCGATAATCACGTCTTTTCCGCCAGGTAAATGCACCACTACATCTGGAATCTGCTTTGAGCCATCTTCAGCTTTCATGGCTACTTGTGTTTCGTATTCTTCGGGCTCGCGCAAGCCGCACATTTCTAACGCACGAATTAAGGTGAGCTCGCCCCAGTTACCTTGTGCTTTGTTATCATGCTTTAAAGCACGAGTAAGGTTGTTAGCATCTTCACCAATTTTCAAGCTATCTTCTCGTAACTGAGTAATCTGCTCTTTAAGCAAATGACGCTCTTTGCTCTCAGTGCTATAAGCCTCTTCGACCTTAGTCCGAAAGTCTGTGAGTTGCTGCTTAAGTGGCGATAAGGTGCTTTCTAAAGATTGCTTACTGTTGCGCTCAAACTTCTGGGCTTTTTCATCAAAGATACGATTCGCTAAATTTTCAAACTCACCACTTAACTGCTCACGATTCTTTTTTAGTAACTCAATTTTTTCATCCAGTGATTTTTGTTCTGCAGATGTCCTAGCCTCTAACTCGGCGTAACGCGTACCTTGCTCAGCATAACTGGCTTGCAGTGCTCGAAGCTCATCTTGTAACTGCGCTTTATCTTCTTGCAAATGCTTTTTTTCAGAGGCAACAATAACAGATCCCGACTCTAGCGCTTGAAGTTCAGCTTGGTGTTGTAAGGCCGTTTTTTGCCCACGAAACAACAACAGCAAGCAACTAAAAGCAAGCGCGATAATTATCAGTGCCAATAAAATCGTTATATTCATATCCGATCTCTTTTTTTATACTCGAGTCAATTTAATGCATAGTTTCAGAATGATGATGAATGCTATATAAATCACTCTCAGCCTTTATCTCTATGGCGACCTCAGCCTCACTATGACGATGCACTGGCTCAACACTAACTAGCGCCAACGCAAGACCTACACCTAAGAGTAATACTATGGTCATCTTCAATCGATCATGGCTATGAAAATGCACTTCTGGCAGTAAATCGCTGAGCGAAATACATAAAAATACACCGGCAGAAAAAGCCAGCGCCGCACCAACATACAGCCCATGACCACTACTAATAAAATTAATACCCCATAAGGCGGCAAAGGCACTTAACGGGCAAATAATGGCAAAGCCAAACATCACCAGGCGACGCTTAGTTTTACTGGCACCACTGTCACTCATCAAAGAAGATATCGTTAGTGCATCTAAGGGCTTATGCAATAAAATGGCTAAGAACACACCCAAGCCAACCAATACCGTTAGGCTTTGATTATCAGATAGCAATGACCAATCGGCTTGCATACTGGCGGCCAAAGCAACCCCATCAATCATGGTATGAATCGTTAAGCCCAGAGCAATACCCATCCAGCTTACTGGCTTGGTCGATGAGCTTTTATCATGGTGATGATGAGCATGATCATCACCGACATGCTCAACACATTGACTTTCGTGCGCATCATCACTCAAGTCATGATGATGAAAATGAAAAACGCGCAACAATAAAAACATAACAAGCAAACCAAGCATGGTCCAGCGCGCGGCAATCTCTACCGCTTGATCACTGGCAATGGTATAAATGGCGTGAGGTAGAAGGTGAAAAATCGCAATGCCCAACATCAAGCCAGAAACAAAACTCATGACTAACTGAGTGCGCGTATGCGTCATTCTTATTAGCGTGGGTAGTTTACCACCCAGCATAATGGCCGCCACTAATACAAAGGAGTAAGCGGCTAAAACGCTAACTAAAAGTGGGTCAAGTGTGTTGAACATAAGTTAAAGCATTTCCATCATGGTTGTTCACTGGGCAAATATTTATTTAACAGGCGCTTTCATTTGTCGCCAATAACTTTCTTCAACATCAATCATCTCAATCGCAAACTGTCCATCGGCATGATCATCGACCAAATCTAACAACGCTTTATGTACCGTAGGAAAAGCCAATTCAGCCCAAGGGATTTCATCAAAACCAAACAAACGGACTTCAGAGCTTTCTGAGGTTGTCGAAAAACTGTCGTCCAACATTGTGGCGCGAAAGAACATATGTATTTGGTTGGCATGGGCAACATTAAATACACGGTAAATCGATAAGTTATTTATATTGGCGCAAGACTCTTCTATGGTTTCTCTATGTGCACCTTCACTACTAGTTTCGTCATTTTCAAGAAAACCTGCAGGCAAAGTCCAAAAGCCATGTCTTGGCTCAATATTTCGACGGCAGAGTAATACACGCACACCGTTTTTATCATCAATATAAAGAGGAATGGTGCCAACAACCACATTAGGATTTTGGTAGTGAACGACATCGCAGCCCAAACAAATATAACGCGGGCGATTATCTCCCGACGGCACCTTATGTTCGACTGATTCTCCGCATTGACTACAAAATTTCAAGCTATCCCCTTTTGAAGATCGATCAACTCAATCTAAAAATTATACCTTAGGCCATTAATTCGCGATATTTACCCGCGTGAAAAACTAATGGACTGGTCTTGTTTAAATCATCTTCATGCAAGTCGCTAATAGCAAGCACTTTGCCTACCATAATAATATGGTCGCCACCGTCATGACATACATCCACTTCGCACTCAAAGCTAACAATCGCATTATTCAATAATGGCGTGCCGGCAATACCAGGCTGATAATGTTCAGCGTCTAAACCATGGCTATGCTTCTTCGCATACTGATTCGAAATATCTTGCTGGTCAGCACTCAAAATATTCACCGCAAAATGTTTCGCTGCAGCAAAGGCATCAAAGGTATCTGAATTTTTTTGTAAACTCCAAAGCACCAGTGGTGGATCTAATGAAACCGAAGCAAAGGAATTAGCGGTTACACCAAAAGGCGCATAACCTTCTGGATCTGCCGTTATAATCGTGACGCCAGTCGGAAATTGTCCAAGCGCATTTCGAAGCGCACGCTGATCTATACTCATAAAGGTAAACTCATTTTTAATTATTGATGCTTAATTTATTACTGCTTTACTTGATGTCGACTCAGCATTCAACTGATCATTGATTACACTCAGGATTTACACAATAACAGCGCTTAACCCTATTACATAATAATAACCTGTAGGCTATTGATAAGAATAAGGTTAACTGAGGCAGTAATCATGGATAGACGACATACTTAATGGATCAGGACAATATCTGATTGCGACTTGAATAACAACGCTGTTTATACCATCAAAGCCGCTAAATACTGAGGTTTATAGCGAAGGAAGCGACCATTTATCTAAGGCTTCAGTATCGCTCACTTTAGCGGCAACCCACTGCTCTCCTTGTTCAAATATCGCCTTTTTCCAAAACGGTGCAGCCGTCTTTAAATAATCAAGAATAAACTCGCACACAGCAAAAGCCTCTTTACGATGCGACGAAGCCACCAACACTAAGACGATTGGCTCGCCGACAGCTAAACGACCCACGCGATGAATTACCCGACAAGCCAGAAAAGGCCAGCGCTGAGCAGCCTTTAAAGCTATAGCCTCAATCGTTAATTGTGTCATAGCGGGGTAATGCTCAATATCCAAGGCTAATAGCTCACCATAAGCCGCCGCATCGTCAAAAGCACCTGTCTCGCTACCTCTAACGCTACCGGTAAAGGTCGCTAATGCGCCCATATTGATACGATTATCCGCCAAGGCTTTTTCGAGTAAGCGAGTCTCAGCAGGCACGTCAAAGGTGGATGATTGAATAACCACACTCACTAATGGCGAGAGCTTTGAGGCGTTGTTAATATCCATAATTAACACTTACCCGCCAGTGACCGGCGGAAAGAAAGCGAGCTCGTCACCGTCTTTAATGCGAGCGTCACGACCAACAACTTGCTGATTAATGGCAACCACAACTTCGTCAGCCAGTAATAACTGCCACTTATCGTCATTATTCGTTAGTAAATGATTAATTAACGACTGCACAGTCATATTATCGCTCCAAGTGACACTGCACTCGCGAGTACCCAGCTGCTCTCTTAGACGAGCAAAAAATAATATTTTAATCATAAAATAAAACCTTAAACTTCAGCGTCGCGTTGCCAATGACCACTCTTGCCACCCGCTTTTTCTATCAGGGCAATATCTGAAATCACTATCGACTTATCAACCGCCTTACACATATCGTAAATAGTTAAAGCCGCAACAGACACCGCTGTTAAAGCTTCCATTTCAACACCTGTCGGCCCCGTTATCTTGCATGTCGCTCGTACATAAACGCTATTGCTTTTATCATCCAAGTCAAAAGTTAAGGCCACCGATGTAAGCATAAGAGGATGGCAAAGTGGAATCAAATCACTGCATTTTTTAGCTGCCTGAATACCCGCTATACGGGCAACGGCAATCACATCACCTTTTTTATTATTACCATTGGTCAACTGCTCAAATGCAGCGGCACCCAAAGTGACGGTAGCACCCGCAGTAGCAATACGGAGCGAGTCCACTTTAGAAGAAATATCGACCATATGGGCTTCACCTGCCGCATTTAAATGGGTTAAATTATCACTCATAAATTCAGACTCTCTCAGTTAAGCTCAGTTTTAACTATTGGCTGCTCTCAACGAGCATAAACAGAATTTTATTGTCGCATTTAATCTTAAATATAGACAAAGTATTATGACCAACTGCATGCATTTAGGGTATAAAATCTTAACAGAAAAAGTAGCTACACCCATTACTTAAAAAAGGTAAAACAATGACTTGTTTAAAGCGCTTACTGACCACCCGTAAACCGGTGGTGCTTGTAACCTTTACAGTCTTGTTATCGCTATTGCTTCCAGCTTCAAACGCTTTAGCATTAGAGCCATGGCGTAATCAACCGCTGCCCTCATCCAATAAAAACCCTTTAGTGCAAGTCCATGATATTCCAGAAGCTACAGGCGTTTTGACTATTCCTAAAGATCAATTCCAGTGGTCATCGGTATTCGATATGGCCAGCATCAGCTCAGAAGACCCTAACTCGCTACTGCCTACAAATGGTCAAAGCTCTGAATCCCTTCTTCTTGATGGCGAAATCTATCGCGCTGCTTTTAAACTGCGCTTTGGCTTGAGTGAGCAAAGTGATCTAAGCATAACTCTGCCTTTTATTGCTCACTCTGGCGGCTTTGCCGACAATGCCATTAGTGGCTGGCATGATATTTTTGGCTTACCCGACGGTAATAGATCAAGCCGCCCCGACAATTCCTTAGATTACCGCTACCAACGCAACGGTCAAAACTTGATCGAAATAAATCAATCAACCAAAGGCCTAGGCGATATAAGGCTTGATTATCGCTATCGCATTAATAACGACAGCAACGACAATGACAA
>DMZE01000284.1 GCA_003492055.1 Cellvibrionales bacterium | reverse complement strand
TCTATGTTTATTGTGCCTAAATTCCATGTGAATGATGATGGCTCTTGTGGCGAACGTAATGATGTTATTTGTAGTTCTATCGAACATAAAATGGGGATTCACGCGAGCCCGACATGCGTCATGAACTATGGCGAAAACGGCGGCGCTAAAGGCTTTTTAGTGGGCGAAGAAAACAAAGGCCTTAAGTATATGTTCACCATGATGAATGGTGCACGCTTACACGTAGGCATTGAAGGTGTGGCACTGGGCGAAAGCGCTTATCAACATGCTGTTAGCTATGCAAAAGAACGCGTTCAAGGTGCTCCTTTAGGACAAGTGGTTCCTAACACTATTATTAAGCATGGCGACATTCGTAGAATGTTATTACAAATGCGCGCACTTAACGAAGCCGGACGGGCCATTAACTATTTCGCGGCATCAGCATTAGATCGCGGTGAAAAAGGTGATGAAGCTTCTTACAAACGTTTAGAGTTTTTAACCCCTATCGCCAAAGGTTGGGCAACAGAAGTAGCACAAGAAGTTACTTCTCTCGGCTTACAAATTCATGGCGGCATGGGCTTTGTTGAAGAAACTGGCGCAGCGCAATTTATGCGTGACGCTCGTATCATCACTATTTATGAAGGCACTACTGGTATCCAAGCATTGGATTTAATTGGCAGAAAAATTCTGCGTGATGGTGGTACTGAATTAATGAGTATGATGGGTGAAGTACAAAGCACTTTAGATGTTCTTAAAAGTGACTACCCTCAGTTTGCAATGATGACTGAAGAGCTTGGCGTTGCTTTAAAGCAGTGGCAAGATGCTAGCCAAGATATTTCTCAACGTGTACTAGAAGATATTGATCTTGTCGGTACTAGCTCAGTGAACTATTTAATGCTTAGCGGAACCGTTCTTGGTGGTTGGTTACTGGCTAAATCAGCGATTATTGCTGATACTAAAATGGCATCAGATGAGTCTTTCTATAGCGCTAAAATCGCTACTGCAAACTTCTTTGCTAGCCATATTTTGCCTCGCGCTTCTGCCTTTGCAAAAGCCGCGGTTGCCGATAGTGATGTGGTTATGGGCTTAAGCGAAGAGCAGTTTTAAGCTGCCCTACTGGTTTCTAGTCACTAGCGACTAACTGTCTATATACTCTATAAAATCCTCAATTAAGACGATTGCGCCCGATTATCGGGCGCAGGGTTCTAAGCCTCTAAAAACTACTAAACATTCGCGCATATCGTGCTAACATCCCTAGTTATAATGAGAATCACCTATAAAAATAGCTTAAAAAGCTAATGATAAAAAACACGTTCAAAGCTAACTAAAAAGTAATCAAAATAGACTTTTTGCACATGAATATTAATGTCAAAAAAGTTCATGCTAGCTAAGAACCGCGTTTAACATAAGGGGGCAATGATCGTGCAAGCTGCAATTACTGGCTGGGGTAAATGCTTACCACCAGGCGTTTTAAATAATCAAGATCTATCAACCATTGTCGACACGAGCGATGAGTGGATTGTTAGTCGCACAGGCATGAAAGAAAGACGTATTTCTCATGTTGATGTAAGTGACTTAGCTTATGTTGCCTGCGCAAGAGCCTTAGCCTGTGCCGGTAAAAGTGCCGACCAAGTCGATATGATTATTTTTGGCGGCTGTTCTAACGATACTCAAGTGCCGAATAGCTCATCGAGAGTTCAGCAATTACTTGGCGCAAAGAATGCGGCCTGTATGGATATCAATACGGCCTGCACTAGCGGTATGTATGCAATGTCGGTTGCCAGCGCAATGATTCAAGCAGGAACGATTCGCAATGCTTTAATTATTGGCGCCGAAGTGATCAGCCCTTTTATGGATTGGACCGATCGCAATGTTGCCATTTTATTTGGTGACGGTGCTGCGGCTTTCTATCTTGAAGCCGATGACAGCGGCGAAGAAATTGGATTACAAGCTGAGGCTCTCGGCTGCTATGGTGATTCACGCGATATTTTAGCGGTAGAAGGTGTGGGCCTAAAATATGCGAATTTAGGTTGGCCACTGGGCTCTACCCACTGGAACTTTGAAGGCCAAAATATTTTTAAACAAGCCATTAAAGGCATGTATACAGGCTGCCAGCAAGCCATAGAAAAACAAGGTATCGCTAAAAACGATATTGATGTTGTGGTTCCTCACCAAGCGAACTTACGCATTATTGAATTACTGGCCAATAAGCTCGACTTACCCGAAGCTAAACTCTTTGTGAACGTGCATCGCTATGGCAATATGTCGGCGGCAACCGCGCCTGTCGCATTAGTCGAGGCAGTGGAAGAAGGTGTAGTTAAAAGTGGCAGTTTAATCTTAGTACCCGCTTTTGGCGCAGGCCTTACTTGGAGTGCTCAATTGATTCGCTGGGGCAAGCGCTGCACGCCTTTAATGGATTGTGATGTAGAATTACCACCGACATCAATGACTGGCTTAGAGCTGGTTAAACAGTGTCTAGAAGCCCACAGCAAGTATAAAGCACCTGCACAGTAATGTTTTTTGATAGCGCGCTGTTATATACGGAGCGCTTAAGGCGAGAAAACCTAGCAAAGCGAACTCATGCTGCTTAAACCTTACAAATAGGTATTCATCTGAGCAGCCCATATACGCTATAATTTTATAATTATTGAGCTGTACCAGATAAATCGCAGTCTTTATTATTTGGTTAAGACTATTTAATTGACACTATTTAATCGGCACTCAATATTCAATTACGCTATTCAATATTTGGCGACTCAATACTGCGCACTTTCTCAACGCGCAATTCAACCACACGAGGATTTTGATTTTGGAAAGAGAATCAATGGAGTTCGATGTTGTCATTGTTGGCGCCGGCCCTGCTGGGTTATCTACCGCGTGTAAACTGGCACAGCTAGCCGCAAAAAATGAAAAAGAAATCAGCATTTGCGTGGTTGAAAAAGGCTCTGAAGTGGGCGCCCATATTTTATCGGGTGCGGTACTTGATCCTAAAGCCATGAACGAATTATTTCCTGATTGGAAAGCTATGGGCGCACCATTAAATGTGCCGGTAACTAAAGACCAGGTTAAATTTATGTTTAACCAAAAGCATTCAATAAACGTCCCCCTACTCTTTACACCAGGCTTTCACAATCAAGGCAATTATGTTGTTAGCCTTGGTAATGTCTGTCGCTGGCTGGCTGAGCAAGCAGAGAATATGGGCGTTGAAGTTTATCCTGGCTTTGCTGCGGCTGAAGTTTTATATCATGAAGACGGCAGTGTTAAAGGCATTGCTACTGGCGACATGGGCGTAAGTGAAGCTGGTGAACATAAAGATAGCTATATGCGCGGCATGGAGCTTCACGCTAAGTACACGGTATTCTCTGAAGGCTGCCGAGGTAATTTAGGTAAGGAATTAATTGAAAAATTTGAACTCGATAAAGACCGCGACCCTCAACATTACGGCTTAGGCTTTAAAGAAATTTGGGAAATTGACCCCGCTAAACATGAAGCAGGCCTCGTTGTTCATTCCATGGGCTGGCCTGCGACCAAAGATACCGTATCGGGTTCTTATCTTTATCATGGCGAAGGCAATCAAGTGGCATTGGGTTATGTAGTGCCGCTAAGTTATGAAAATCCGCATTTATCTCCGTTTGATGAATTCCAGCAGTGGAAACAACAGAGTGCTATTCGTCATTATCTTGAAGGCGGAAAACGTATTACCTATGGTGCACGCGCGCTGATTAAAGGCGGTCCGCAATCACGCCCTAAAATGTCATTTCCTGGCGGCCTATTAGTGGGCGATGATGCTGGCACATTAAACTTTGCTCGCATTAAAGGCAGCCATACTGCTATGAAGTCGGGCTTAATTGCCGCCGAAACCTTGTATAGCGCATTAACCGATGAGTCATCTACAGCATCTTTAGAAGGCCATGCCGACCTAGTCAACTATGCCGATAAATTTGATCAATCATGGCTGAATACAGAGCTGAATAAGTGGCGTAATTTCGGTCCTATTATTCATAAGTTTGGCGGTATTATTGGCGGCGCTTTAGCGTTTATCGAACAAGGTATTTTCCAAGGTAAACTAGGTTTTACTTTAAGCGATCCTAAGCCCGATCACAGCACACTCAAGACAGCGGCTAGCATGCCGAAGATTGAGTACCCTAAACCGGATAATGTGATTAGCTTTGATAAATTGTCGTCAGTATTTTTATCGAATACTAACCATGAAGAAGATCAACCTTGTCACTTAACACTGCGTGATCCCAATGTACCTATCAAGCATAATTTACCGCTTTATGATGAGCCTGCGCAGCGCTACTGCCCTGCCGGTGTTTATGAAATAGTTGAGAGCGCAGAGGGTGAGAAACAGTTTCAGATTAATGCACAGAACTGTGTGCACTGTAAAACCTGTGACATTAAAGATCCTACGCAAAATATTGTTTGGATTACACCAGAAGGTACTGGCGGCCCTAACTACCCTAATATGTAGTTTGAGCTAACTAGCTGTCGTTATAAGGAGTTAACACACTAGCAAGCTTACAGGACGCCTGAACCGTCAAAACAACAACGCCGCTAATGAAGCTGATTCATTAGCGGCGTTTTTCTAAGCCAAGGCTTCTGGTATTGGCCTAAGCAATTTTTTCTATTTGCACACGCGATAATAAATCAATATTAAACACTGCCTCGGCAGACGGTACAGCGCTAATTACTCGCGAGACCACTTCGGCATAGTTATCTTCACCTAGGTGCGCTAATGCACCCAATAAAATATCACTCACATATTCTTCTTCTGGGGCATCGGACAACCATTGTTCGGAGACAACACCCGCTAAGGACGAGGCATAAACTAAATCGGTTTGTTTAAAGTCGAGTTGCTGAGCGTCAAATAATAAACAATGACTTTTTTCTACCACATCAATTATTTGCTTGGGAAAGCGCCAACTTTTTAATAGTATCGTTCCCGCCTCAGCATGATCCATTCCCCAGTTGCGCTGCTCTAATAAGACTAGATCATAATGATTTCTTGCGGTGTTATACATGGCACTGTATTCACTGCCTAACACTTCACTTAACACCAGTATGCCAATATCTTGCATTAGCGCTGCAACATAAATATCGCCACGATTTAAACCGGCAATGTTATCGCCTAATTCACTGGCAACTAAAGCACCTAAAATACTTTTACGCCAATAACGCTGATGATCAAACGCATGTTTACTCGACTCAGAATCACGCAACATTTTTATTAATGCCGATGATAAAGCCACGCTCATAGCTAAGTTAACACCCAATATAGCAATAGCCTGCGTGATATTAGTGACTTCACGACGAAACGGAAAAAAAGAGGAGTTGGTTATTTGTAATAGCTTGGCAGACAACGCAGGGTCTTGACTAATAACCCCCGCCACTTTCGCAGCATAGAGATCATCATCATTGTGGAGATCAATGATTTTCATGGCGATAGCGGGTAATACCGGCAAGGTATCACAAGCAACGATTCGCTGAGTAAGGGTAGACTTCATAAAATGTATCGAATAGCGAAAAAGGAAACAGGGAAAGAACGTGGATAAACAGCCTTGTTAAAACGTCTTTGTTAATTCGTCTTTGAAAAACCGTCTTGGTTAATTCGTCTTGGTTAATTACAGTGTAGACACTTTAACAACGCGCAGTGAATCCTTTACAATTCAATCAATCATTCCCACGCTAAAAGCGACACCGTTCGAATAAAACTGCATTATATTGCGGTCATTAATTTGAACCGGTTCACAGCATTCAATTAATTCATAAAAACAGGCACGCGAGAATCGAGCAGATAGACCGTCTCGAATTTCGACAGTGGGTATTTTAATATCTTGATTAGACCCATTTGAATTAGGCAGGCAAGACATTAACAAAGGATGGTTTTCGCCAAGAGTTACTTGATCACCTAAATTAGTGGTGACGACAAGCGTTTTTTTATCAGCGGATTGATCAATGTGGGTAATGAGAAACGGTAAATCATCAACAGTGATTTTCAGCAATTGCTCTGGTGCAATTAAATAATAATCACCTTTTAAAAATATCAGGCTTTTAGCCAATAAAGCTACCATCTCTGGCCGTTCAAATGCAGAGCCCCTAAACGACCAATGGCCATCAGAATGAATTCTGATGGCCATTTTTCCAAGCTTTAATTGCAGCAATTCCGCTGCTGTTCTAGCGGTTGCATCGTCTGATGCGTTTTTAGCAAACGCAACTAACGTTTCAAGCGCATTATCTTTATTTATCATAATTGTCTTTATTCATAATAATTGCCTGTAACTCATTATTAAACGGCCCTTTTCAGCTAATTACTTTAGCTTTTAAGACGTTATGACTTACCAATATTATGTATAAAAACCGATACTAATGCTTACAATAAACGAACGCTGATAACGCCATCAATTTTTGACAACTGCTCTATAGCAGTCGCTGATGGTGCTTGATCAACATCAATTAAGTTATA
>DMZE01000143.1:4578-16333 GCA_003492055.1 Cellvibrionales bacterium | reverse complement strand
TGACAGCCACCATGCGGTCTGCATCGCCATCAAAAGCCAAACCAAGATCGGCTTGCTGAAGCTTAACTTCATTGATTAAAGCATCCAGACTGCCTGACGCTGAAGGATCGGGGGCATGATTAGGGAAGCTACCATCAACCTCAGCAAACAAGGGCACCACTTCACAGCCCAAGGCGTTAAAGAGTTTTGGCGCAACCTCACTCGCTGCGCCATTACAGCAATCAAGCACCACTTTAATCGATGAGGCTACAACTACGTCTTCGGCAATTCTATCGATATATGCATCAGCAATATCCTGCTCAGATAAAACACCCTCTCCCTGCTCGAAATCATTGCTAACAATAAGCGCATGCAGCGCTTTAATTTGCTGTTCAGCTAAAGACTGACCATTTAATACGACTTTTAAGCCATTCACTGCGGGTCCATTATGACTGCCAGTCACCATCACGCCGGCCCTTGTCTCTAACCATTCACAGGCAAAATACACCATGGGCGTTGCTACAAGGCCAATGCCAATAACATCACAACCTGAAGCCAATAAGCCTTTGTTCAGCGCATGATAGATTCGCTCAGAGGATAGCCGCCCATCGCGCCCAACTACTAAATGACGCTGCCCAGCTCTAATGGCCGTGGTACCAATCGCTAGACCAATACTCTCTACGGTTTCATCATCCAGCTCAGCATCAGCATCACCACGAATATCGTAAGCTCTAAAAATATGCATAGGTATTGGGGATAATTCAAGGCCAGCTTCATCACCTTCAACTTCCATTCCGGCGGGCACTTGTGGGTTCACCCAACGAGATGCTTTGCTTGCATCAGCGCGCTTTATGGATTCTTCTTGCGGCGCATTGTTGAGTGACGGCTGATGTTGAGTATGCACAGCAAGCTTATTTGCGGCACCCGCTTGAGCACGCATCGAGCGAAACAAAAATAACAATGCCGCTAACGATAAAATCATTGCCGACAGCAGCACCACCAATAAAAGTATCGACTCCACACCAAAAGCTGTCGCCTGTTTAAAAACATAATAGTTAACGTTAATTTTCGGATTAGCGGCGAGACTCGCCTTGCCCACCACGGCATCACTGAGTGAGGGTAAAGCACTTGTTGCTGCCAATAAGAGTGGCGTCTTTGCATCTATCTGATAAACCAACGCCATTACAGCTGAGTGGTCATCTGTTTCTGTCGATCCAATAAATTGTGATGCTAGCCACTGCGCTTTTAATGTCAGTAAAATCGCGCCTCTGTTGCGATCATCAATGTGTACCGGCCTTGCCAAACTCAACACTTGCTGACCGTTAATTAAATAAGTATCGACCAACAAGCCTTCGCCCGCTGTCGCCAAACCGTCAGTCATAGCGCGGCGCAATAAATCTTTTTCAATATTATTGTGCACCTGCGCCTTATAACTACCCAGACTAGCCACACCTAATTCACCTAAGGGAAACAAAGCTAACCGACTAATATCGCTAAAGCCCAAGGCAAGCTGTTCAGCGAGCTGCTGCAATGCCGCTTTATCATCGGTTTGTATTGCCTGATGCACTTCGGGAAGCTGGGCTAAACCATCAAGATGATTTGCCAATTGCTTAAGGTTACTATTTAGAGCGACCACTTTGGCATGCGCTAAATCATTGGCGCGCTGCGTTGCCGTTTGATTGACAGTCAGCGGGAGATAAACGAAAAAATACAGCGCAATAACTGCAAGACTCGGTAACACAACCAATAAGACACTTGGCCAATGGGTAAGGCGCTGCGATGATTGATTGCTGGAGTTTTTGTTGCTTGAAGATTTATTCATAGCCACCTAAAGTGTTTATAGCATTTGGTATCGCATCATGCTCTTCCTTAAACGAACTCAACGTATGAATAAATACGTCTGCTAGTGCATTAACCTCAAAGCAATTAACTCAAGCAGGCGTCGCGCTAAATGGTGCTTATCGCATTTATCAATATGAATGGGATCGCTGTCTAATTGATTCGTAGATTCCTGATCAACCAGCACCGTCACTTCATTCGTATCTGAAGCAAAACCAATATCGTCACGCGAGACATCATTGACGACTATCATATTGATACCTTTACGCTCTAATTTATCCCTAGCATGAGGAATTAAATCTTCAGTCTCAGCCGCAAAGCCAACCGTAAAAGGCGCCTTCTCGGCACGAGCAACCGCAGCAAGAATATCTGGGTTCTTCACCATCTCGAGCGTCATGGTTTCACTGTCGCTGGTTTTCTTTATTTTTTGCTCGGCGGGCGTCATCGGACGAAAATCAGCAACAGCAGCAGAAGCGATAAACAACGTCGCGCTAGACACAACGCTCTCAACCGCCTTAAGCATGTCGCTAGCAGAGATAACATCAATACGATTAACACGATCTGGTGTAGGTAAATCTACCGGGCCCGCGATTAACGTGACTTTAGCGCCAGCCTCAACTGCAGCTTGCGCTAGCGCAAAACCCATTTTGCCCGTAGAGAAATTACTCACATAACGCACAGGATCAATCATTTCTCGCGTAGGACCGGCAGTAATTACAACATGCTGCCCCGATAATGACTGCGTCTTAAATAAAGCGGCAACCTCTCCAGCTATTTCTAGCGGCTCAGTCATCCTGCCAGCGCCTGTATCACCACAGGCTTGCGCACCCTCGGCAGGGCCAACAAAGTGATAACCTCGGCTTAACAAGGCCTGATAGTGCTGCTGTGTCGCTTCATCGCGCCACATCGCTTGATTCATCGCCGGCGCAACTAATACTGGTGCATCACTCGCGCGCAACAGTGTCGTGAGCAGGTCATCGGCACGACCCACAGAAAAGCGTGCCAATGAATCGGCGGTCGCTGGAGCAATAATAATCGCATCTGCCCATCTTGCTAACTCAATATGCCCCATCGCTGCTTCTGCATCGACATCTAATAAACTGTCATGTACGCGATTTCCCGATACCGCCTGCAAGGTCAATGGCGTAATAAACTCACAAGCACCACGCGTCATAACCACGCGCACATCAGCTCCCGCATCACGAAGACGCCGAACCAAGTCGGGACTCTTATAAGCGGCTATTCCACCAGTAACACCTAACAACAAGCGTTTATTTTGAAGTGATTGCATAAATTCTTGATCGATATATCGACAATTAATGACTAAAAGCCCGGCATGCTGTATAAATAATCTTCAGCATTGGACGCTGTTTAGCGGCATTGTATCCGCGACAAATGATGCGCAACCTTACATTAGCGCGCTTAGGATTGCGAGTATCCACTATTACACCCACCCTCAATAGAATCAAGGAAGATTGTATGAGCATTATCGACTGGCCACTGGCCGAAAGACCCCGCGAAAAACTCCTTAGCAAGGGCCCAGCAGCATTATCGGATGCCGAACTACTTGCCGTATTTCTAAGAACCGGCATTCGCGGTAAAACCGCGGTTGATCTCGGCCGAGAATTACTCGAGCAATTTGCCGGCGTCAAAGGTTTACTTAACGCTTCAAGGCATGAATTTACCGCCACAGCCGGTATGGGCGATGCGAAATATGCCGCTTTGCAAGCCGTATTTGAACTGTCTCGTCGCGCAATGATGGAAACAATGCAGCGTGACTCAGCGCTGACCAACCCTAAAGACACGCAAAACTATCTTTTACATGTACTCGCCAATGAGCAGCGCGAAGTCTTCTGGTGCTTATTCTTGGACAACCGGCATCGAGTTATCGCCAGTGAAGCATTATTTTATGGCACCATTGACCAGGCCAGTGTTTATCCCCGCGAGGTCATTAAAGCTTGTATTCAACACAATGCTGCCGCCGTCATTTTTGCGCATAATCATCCATCAGGCTCCGCAGAACCCAGCCAAGCAGACCAGACATTAACCGCTCAATTAGGCAAAGCACTCGCATTAATTGATATACGTATGCTCGACCATATTATCGTTGCAGGCTCAATTACCGTCTCAATGGCTGAAATGGGGATGATTTAAAGCTGATTTAGCCCCCTTAAAGACATAATCCTTGTTTTGATCGGCTCGTTCTGATATAAAGTCGCGCTCTTTTTACAGTGTGGTCAAACTATCGTCCGCCTGAAACATATAATCGCGTATGTCGTTGCGGCCAAAGCCTCAACGTACTCATACTCCGGAGAATTAAGATGTCCAAAGTTTGTCAAGTAACAGGCAAGCGCCCCATCACGGGTAACAATGTATCGCATGCAAAAAACCGTACTAAGCGTCGTTTTTTGCCTAACTTGCATCGCCATCGTTTTTGGTTAGAAGCCGAAAAACGTTTTGTCAGCTTACGTGTATCGTCTAAAGGCATGCGTATAATCGACAAAAAAGGTATTGATGTGATTGTTGCTGAGCTTCGTGGTCGCGGCGAAACCGTTTAAACTTATTTAAAGAAAAGAGATTTTAGCTATGAGAGAGAAGATTCGTTTAAATTCATCAGCAGGCACTGGCCACTTTTACACGACTGATAAAAACAAACGCACCATGCCAGAAAAAATGGAAGTCAAGAAATATGACCCTGTTGTACGTAAGCATGTTGCATATAAAGAAGGCAAAATAAAGTAGTCTTTATTTACGCCCAAAAAAACCCGCCATGCTTGCGGGTTTTTTATTGCCCATGAAAAGGGCGATAAAGATAAAAAGGTCAAGAACAACGAAAAACCACGCTAGAATGAAAAAAAATGCCTGAGCTACCCGAAGTAGAAACGACTCGTCGTGGCATCGATCCTTTTGTTGCCAAGAAAAAAATCGCACACGTGACTATTCGTGAGCGACGTTTTCGCTGGCCTATACCAAACGACTTTGAAAAAAAAGTTAATGGGCATACAGTGCGCTCTATTTCTCGACGAGCAAAATATTTATTATTCGAATTGGATCATGGTTATTTTATGATTCACTTAGGCATGTCAGGCAGCTTGCGTATTGTTGAGCAAAAGACTGCTTTACAAAAACACGATCATGTTGATTTTCAATTACCTAATAAGCTGTGCCTAAGATTTAATGATCCTCGACGCTTCGGCTCGGTCCTTTGGCTTGGCGAAAATCCTTACGAACATGCACTACTTAATAAGCTTGGGCCAGAACCTTTCGACGAACAATTTAATGGCGAGCATCTTTTTAAAGCATCACGAAAAAAGAAAGTCCCCGTTAAAAACTTTATTATGGATAACCATATTGTCGTCGGCGCAGGCAATATTTATGCGAACGAAGCTTTATTTATGAGCGGCATTCGCCCCGGCAAAGCGGCTGGAAGATTAACAAAAAAAGAATATGCTTTATTGGCAAAAAATATTATTGACGTGCTCGGCGCCTCTATTGAAATGGGCGGCACGACACTAAAAGATTTTGTTGGGGGCGATGGTAAGCCAGGTTATTTCCAGCAAACACTTCGCGTTTATGGTCGCGACAAACTTCCTTGCCAAAAATGCAAAACACCGATTAAATTAATTCGACTAGGACAGCGCAGTACTTTTTACTGCCCCGAGTGTCAGCACTAATTAACACCTGCCTACGCTAACGCAACCTACCTAAATTCGCCTCAATCGCCTTTGGCTGTTCCTTCGCGACGCGGATCAGCAACACCTAACCATTCATTATTGCGACGACTAATGGCATGCAAGCCACTGGTCTGCGATTTAAAAACCGGCTTATGCCCAAGCGCTTTTAAAGCGTCAAATACTTTTTGGTCGGCACCTTTTTCAATTTCTAATTGCCTACCGGTATTTAATATATGTGGTTGCTCAATACTTTTGGTTAACGCGCTATCAAAAAATAAAACCTCATATAACACGCGCGCAACATAGGGAATAATTTTTTTACCACCCGGCGAGCCAATAATTAATAATGGCTGTTCATTTTCATCAAAAACAATCATTGGCGACATAGAACTACGTGGACGCTTACCGCCCTGCACACGATTAGCTACTAAAGTTTTATCGGCATAACGGGGCACAAAAGAAAAATCGGTAAGCTGGTTATTTAAAATAAACCCGCCCACCATTAATCGCGAACCAAATGCCATTTCAATACTGCTCGTCATACTAACGACATTACCGTATTGATCAACAATACTGAGATGCGTGGTTGACACCAATTCAGGACTTGGCTGCGTTAAATACTGCCCGACCTCTGGCAAAACAAACTGACCCGCAGTCACTGTCTTCATTGGCTTGTCAGTGGAAATAAACTGGCTACGTAACTGCAAGTAGTCATCATCTAACAGCTGTATAATAGGCACATCAATAAAATCAGGATCAGCAATATAAGTATTTCTATCGGCAAACGCTAAACGCGAAGCTTCAACAAAATAATGCGCACTCAAGATGTCTTTTTCCATCCCTTGATAATTTCCGCGCTGCGTATCCAAATTACTAACAAGATGTTCTAAGGTACCTAGTATCGCCAATGTTGTACTAGCACCCGATGAAGGAGGGCCCATGCCACAGACGCGATAAGTTAATATTTTCTTACAAAGCGCTGGTCGCTGAACCGCTTGGTATTGAATGAAATCGGTAAGCGACAACGCGCCTGAATTTTTATCTTCTTTAGTAGCGGCCACCATTTGCTGTGCAAGCTGGCCGCGATAAAACGTATCGCTACCATTGTGCGCTAAAACATTTAAGGTTTTTGCATATTCAAGATTTTTTAATTGATGACCTACTGCTAACGGCTCGCCATTAGCATCAAATAAATATTCGGCAATACGCTCACGCTCACTTACCTTAGGCACGGCTTTAATTAATGTATGTAGCCGCTCCGATACAGTAAAACCATTTGCAGCTAACGCAATGGCATCATCAAATAATGAGTCCCATGCCTTCTTGCCATAATCTGTATGCGCATCTTCTAACATTTTAATAACGCCAGGTACGCCAACACTTTTACCACCGATAACCGCATCAAAAAAACTATCCGGTTTGCCGTCTTGCCCTATAAATAAATTTTCATCGGCCGCCATAGGTGCAACTTCACGACCATCATAGGCAATTAATTTTTTCTCA
Organism: Cellvibrionales bacterium; assembly: GCA_003492055.1. GTDB lineage: Bacteria > Pseudomonadota > Gammaproteobacteria > Pseudomonadales > UBA7434 > UBA7434. Next base: position 9,338 of record DMZE01000143.1, on the reverse strand, counting down.
CCAGCATCCCAGTACAACATAAATGCACCGCCACCAATACCTGATGATTGAGGCTCAACCAGTCCCAATACCATTTGCGCAGCAATTGCGGCATCAATAGCCGAACCGCCTTTTTCCAAAATGGCATAAGCTGCTTGTGTCGCATATGGATTTGCCGTCACGGCCATAAACTTTTTGCTTACGGCTATTTTATTAACGGCAGTAGATTGACCTGAGTGTAAACTCACGATTTTACTTTCGGGCTCGGGCGCTAAATCTTTATCCTGACTTTCACTTACAGAACTGCCGACTTTAACAGCATCACTAGCTTGTGAAGAAGAATCTTGTGTACAACCCGATAATACAAAGAGCATAAAAAAACATAGCGTAGATAAAAGCGCTACGACATTTCGATAAGCCTGCAATGTAAACATCAACCTTTAATTTTTTTATTAATAGCGGCTAATACTGGGGCGGGTACAAACTTAGAAACATCACCATGCAACGAAGCAATTTCTCTGACTAAAGTTGATGAGATATAGGTGAGATGATCACCCGGGGTAAGAAACACGGTTTCAAAATCGTGTTTAATGGCGCGATTCATATTCGCTAATTGAAATTCATACTCGAAATCTGATACGGCTCTTAAACCCCTAAGCACAACTGTCTCGCCAAGGTCTTCAAGAAAGTGCGTTAATAGCTTATCAAAACCCGTTACGGTCACATTCGGAATATGCGCAGTCGCTAGCTTCGCCATCTCTACACGTTCGTCGGTAGTAAACATGGGCTTTTTTTTGCTGCTTGCGGCTACACACACCACAACACCATCAAATAACTTTGACGCTCGTTCAACGAGATCAACATGACCATTAGTGATGGGATCAAACGTTCCTGGATAAACAACACGACTCATATCAACAGTATTCCTACTTTGCGAAGATGGAATTTTAAACGCTAATGGATTTAGGCTCAATCACTTAAATTAATAGCTGGCATCAGGCATTAACGGTGTAGAGCCCGTAACTCACACTGCCAGCCACTTTATCTTTATGCATTTGCCAGCCTTGAGGCAATTGAGGCGGATCATCGTTGCTATCTCGCTCAATATAAATGAGCGCCCCCGCTGCCAAGCAATTCGAAGCCGCTAATAGCGCCAAGGTTTCATCAAGCAAACCGGCCTGAAAAGGCGGGTCAATAAAAACAAGGTCAAATAGCCCTGCTGGCTTCGATTTGAGCCATTGTATGGCGTCCATTTGCATGGCCTGCAATGCTGACGTATTCAGTAACTTCGTCATTTCTTCTAAGGCATTCACAGCAACTCGGCTCGAATCCAGCGCTGTAACCTGTCCAGCACCACGTGATAAAGCCTCAAACCCCAAGACGCCACTACCGGCAAATAAATCCAGACACCGCGCACCATCAATATCGGCATCGAGCCAATTAAATAATGTTTCTCTTATGCGATCACCGGTTGGCCTTAAGCCTTCAATTTCTGCAACGGGTAATTTTCGACCACGCCATTGGCCTGCAATAATACGAATGGATGAGAGTGTCGATTTTTTAGGCGTTTTACGTTTCATATCGTTTAAATTACATCATAAAATGTTTGAGATACAGCTATCGATACAAAAGATAAGTGATAGGATATCTATTATTGCGAAGGCGGATTATACGCGAGAGTGCTCGAAGAACGACATAAGCGTTCTACGACCCAATTTTCATAATACTGACACGCAATTTACACCCTACAGACGAACAAACGAGACGATTTATGCTGGGCTTTCTTAAACGCGGGAATAAGAATACACCCGAACAAGATACCTCTTCTGAGGTAGCTGTTGATTCCAATACAGTATCTGATACCGATAATGCCATTAATGACGATATAACTGGCACTGATCATCAAAGCACCTCTGAAGCTGAAGCCATTAGCGAAACAAAAGCCATTAGTGAAGCCAAACCCAAAAGCTTTTTTCAACGCCTATCAGGCAAACTCAGTAAAACCAGTAGTTCACTCGGTGATGGCCTAGGCCGCTTATTACTCGGTAAAAAAGAAATTGATGACGAGCTACTCGAAGAAATTGAAACACAATTACTTATTTCTGATGTCGGTATCGATACTACCACTCGCATTATGGCAAATCTCGCCGACAGTATTGAACGCGAGGCATTATTAAATTCAGACGCACTCTATGAACAGCTTAAGGCTGAGCTGGCCGCTACATTAAGTCCTAGTGATGAACCCTTCGTTATAGACCGCACACAATCACCGTATGTTATTTTAGTGGTTGGCGTTAATGGTGCCGGCAAAACAACCACCATTGGCAAGTTAGCCAAACGTTTTCAGCAACAAGGCTTATCCGTTATGTTAGCTGCAGGTGATACCTATCGCGCCGCTGCCGTTGAACAACTACAAGTTTGGGGCGAGCGCAATGATGTACCCGTTGTAGCGCAACATACTGGCGCAGACAGCGCCTCGGTTATCTTTGATGCCTTGCAGTCGGCTAAATCTAAGGGCGCTGACGTGCTAATTGCCGATACCGCTGGACGCTTACACAATAAAGACAACTTAATGGAAGAGTTGAAAAAAGTGGTTCGCGTTATGGGTAAAATCGATGCCGCCGCACCACAAGAGATTCTCTTGGTGCTGGATGCCACCACCGGTCAAAACGCGGTAGCACAAGCTGAAAAATTTCAATCCATTATTGGTGTTACTGGTTTAGCCGTCACTAAATTGGATGGCACAGCTAAAGGCGGTGTGTTGTTTGCGATTAGTGAAAAACTGCAATTACCGATTCGCTTTATAGGTGTCGGCGAGCAAGTCGATGACCTGCGACCCTTTGATGCAAATGAATTTGTTAACGCTATTTTTAGCGGTACGGAAGCCTAATGATACGCTTTGATGGCGTCACTAAACGCTACGATTCAGGTCAAGAGGCGTTGTCCGATGTCAGCTTTGAGCTGGACGCGGGCGAAATGGCTTTTTTAACCGGTCATTCTGGCGCAGGAAAAAGCACCTTACTCAAATTGATTATGTTGATGGAGCGCGCCTCTGCAGGCGAAGTCTGGATCGACAATCAAAATCTTGCCAAGCTCTCTAAACGACATGTTCCGTTGCTGCGACGCAAAATGGGTGTTGTCCATCAAAACCACCAATTATTATTTGATCGCTCGGTTTACGACAATGTGGCGCTGCCATTAATTGTGGCTGGGTATCATCCCAGAGATATTGGCCGTCGAGTTCGCGGTGCGCTGGATAAAGTGAAGCTGCTGCACAAAGAAAAAATGAATCCGCAAATGTTATCGGGTGGTGAGCAACAGCGTATTGGTATTGCCCGCGCAGTGGTCAATAAACCGCCCTTTTTACTCGCAGATGAACCCACAGGTAATCTGGATCCAACGCTTAGTGCTGAAATCATGCAACTGTTTAAAGAATTTAACCAGGTTGGCGTAACGGTATTGGTCGCCACTCATGATTTAGCGTTAATCGCCAGAATGCACCATCGGTCTCTGATATTACGTGACGGCTCTTTAATCGGTAACGGAGCGCCCAAGCTGACACCGAATACCGACACTAACATGGACGACAACTAAGCCATGTTTAAATCGACCAAAACCAATCGTCGCACAGGTGAAAACCGATCTGACTCTGGACAAGGAATCAATACCTCCAATCACTCTTTAGCCAGCCGTATCCAATCATGGCGTAGCCATCATCGCTTAGTCGCTGCGCAAAGCATTCGACGATTAATTGTCACGCCAATATCAAGCTTGATGACTATGCTCGTGCTAGCGATTGCTATTACTCTTCCTGCCGCCTTGAATATTGCGATTACTAATGTCGCGCAACTGACTGGCCAAACCAATGACCATGTGCAGATGAGCCTTTATCTTCAGAGCGGTATTAGCAATACCCAAGGCCTTAAGCTCGCCAATCAAATTGCTGCTTGGGACAATGTCAGCAGCACTCGCTATGTGTCGCCTCAAAAAGCAAAAGACAGCTTTAAATCTATGGAAGGCTTTGCAGAAATCATTGACAGCCTTCCAGAGAACCCGCTTCCCGGCGTTGTCATCGTTATAATGAGTGAGCAATCACTTACCGTTAATGATGCAGAGTTAATGCGAGATAAAGCTGCCTCCCTGAAAAAGGTCGCCGTTGCCAAAATTGACTTAGCATGGCTGCAAAAGCTTCACGCTATTATCGGCCTAGCCCAGCAAGTGGCCGCGGTACTCACTGCTCTCTTAGCTATTGGCGTAGTGTTAGTGGTGGGTAATACCATCAAACTCTCCATAGATAACCGTCGCGAAGAGATTATTGTCACTAAGTTAATTGGCGCTACCAATGCCTTTGTAAGACGACCCTTTCTGTATATGGGTCTCTGGTTTGGTATTGGCGGAGCACTTATCGCTCTTATACTTATCCATTACTGCAAGTATGCACTAACTAACGCTATAGACTCGTTATCTCTGGTCTACGGCACAGATATTGTACTAACCGGCTTAGGATTCACTAACAGTATTACGTTAGTGCTTATGGGCGCTATACTCGGTTGGCTAGGTGCATGGCTAGCGGCTAGCCAGCATATTCGGGCACTAGAGCCTCGTTAATCACTTAAGAATAACCACTAAACGACTATAAATTGGACTTGCTCACAATTTTTCATAACAAAGTTGCTCCAATCACTAAAAACCGTCGTATATTCACCGTATATCTTTAAGTATCAGTATCTTGCATGAACTTTTGTTGCATTAGCACTCTAAGATCAAGAGTGCTAAAATTG
>DMZE01000143.1:408-4482 GCA_003492055.1 Cellvibrionales bacterium | reverse complement strand
TTAACAAATAGATAGTTAATAAATATATAGTTAATAAATTGATATTCAACAAACTAAAGGGCAACACTCAGACATCATTATGAACACGCAACTACAAACCATTCCTGTTCTCACGCCTGGCGGCAACGTCAATGCGTATATGCAAACCGTTAGCGGTTTTGACATACTCACGCTGGAGCGCGAACAAGAACTGGGTAGACGTTTAGCGTTTGATGATGATCTAACCGCGGCACGAGAATTAGTTATGGCGCATTTGCGCTTTGTTGTGCATATCGCCAAATCTTACAACGGTTACGGCCTAGGCCTTGCCGATTTAATCCAAGAAGGCAATGTCGGTCTTATGAAAGCGGTTAAACGCTTTGATCCCGATAAAGGTGTTCGTCTTGTCTCCTTTGCTGTGCATTGGATTAAAGCTGAAATTCATGAGTATATTCTGCGTAACTGGCGCATCGTTAAAATTGCGACCACTAAAGCACAACGCAAATTATTCTTTAATCTTCGTGGCGCCAAAAAGCGCCTATCGTGGTTAAGCAATGATGAAGCTCATGCCATTGCTGATGATCTTGGCGTTAACGTTAAAGACGTACAGCAAATGGAAGGTCGCCTCTCTTCTTACGACTTAGGCTTTGACGCACCCGCCGATGCCGATGATGAGAAAGCCAGTAATGCACCGGCCTACTATCTAGAAGATCACAGTACAGACCCATCATTAGCTGTTGAAGAAAAACAGTGGGCTGGACAACAAGCCAGCAGCTTACAATCGGCAATGAGCGTACTTGATGAGCGCAGTCTCGATATTCTTCAGGCACGCTGGTTAAATGAAGAAAATAAAGCAACTTTGCATGAGCTAGCGGCTAAATATGATGTATCCGCAGAGCGAATTCGACAATTAGAAAAAAATGCGATGAAAAAACTCAAAGCCGCCATGGCCGCTTAGGACCTCTGTATAAGGCGAGGCGCACTAGCCAAAATCCATAAAAACCGTCACCATTGTGACGGTTTTTTTATACCTCTCCCAACCGCCCAAACCTAGAACTCAGATTCAAAACAAAAAGAGAGTGCCCATCAACCATGGCCAAATTATTTATCCAGCTCGCAGCTCTTAATGGCGCACTCGCTGTTATGATTGGTGCCTTTGGTGCCCATGCACTTAAAGCGCGCTTAACACCGGAGTTATTAAACGTTTATGAAACAGGCGTGCAATACCACTTTTGGCACAGCCTAGCATTACTCGCTGTGGGCTTATTGGCTCTCCAACTGCCCGATAGCCGCGCGTTAATAGCCAGCGGTATTACCTTTATAGTGGGTATCATTCTATTTAGCGGCTCACTGTACCTGTTAGCCAGCACTGATATTCGCCAACTTGGCTTTATGCCGGTAGGACTGATTACGCCGTTTGGCGGTATGAGCTTTATTATCGGCTGGCTATTACTGCTTATCAGTAGCTTTAAAATTTAACCATGATTAACTGAACCAAGACTATGAACCAGCAAGATAAAGAAGACAAAACAAAGCTCCCCATTCGCAGCTTTGTTATACGAAGCGGCAGAATGACTGAAGCTCAACGCACAGGTTTAGATTCACATTTAGAACAATGGGGACTGACGCTAAGTGAGCAAACCATTGATTATGCCAAAGCCTTTGGTAATCAAAATCCGTTGATCATGGAAATCGGTTTTGGTATGGGTGACTCGCTGGCGACGATGGCTGAAAATGATCCTGAACAAAACTTTATTGGCGTCGAAGTACATTCGCCAGGTATCGGACGCTTACTCTCATTAGTTGAAAACCAATCCATAAAAAACATTCGTGTCTTTAATGATGACGCCGTCAAAGTATTAAAGCAGTGCACTGCAGAACACAGCTTATCGCGTCTTAATCTTTACTTTCCTGATCCATGGCATAAAACTAAACATCATAAACGCCGACTGGTACAGAACGATTTTCTAGCATTAATTCATTCACGATTATCTGAGGGCGGCTTATTCCACTTCGCGACAGATTGGCAGCCCTATGCAGACTACGTAGTAAAGTTAATGTCTCAGCAATCACTGTTTGAAAATGTTGCAGGCGATGATTTATTTGTAGCCCCGGAAGACTATGGACGGCCAGAAACAAAATTTGAACGTCGTGGTCAAAAATTAGGTCACGGAGTTTGGGATATGGTCTTTCGCGCGCTTCCCAATAAATCGCCCTAATAAATAGATAAGGCAAATTGAAAAAGCAAATTGAAAAAGAAGATTGATAAACTATTATTTAATAGACTATTAATAGTAGAAGCTTAATAATAAAAACTGGCCATCTCGAATAAGCCAATGAAAAACTGATAACACAATGTTAATCGTAAATTACCAACAAAAGGAAAGACCCAATGAAGACTAAACGCGTTCGTGATTTTATGGCTAAACACTACACAACCGTTAGTCCTGAGCAATCGCTAGCAACCGCCGTTCGCACGCTTCTCGAATATCATCAATCGGCTGCACCCGTCGTCAATGCAAAGCAAGAGCTAGTTGGCCTACTGTCTGAAGCCGATTGTATGCGCACTACATTACTCGAAGGCTACTTTAATGAAGGCGTCGCATTGGTCAAAGATCAAATGACCGCGGCAACTGAAACGGTTTCACCCGATGAAGAACTCAGTTCTGTCTCTGAGATGTTCCTTAAACACTGTCGCCGCATGATGCCTGTCGTTGAAGCTGGCGTATTAGTTGGAATTGTTTCTAGAAAAGATATTTTAAAAGCGCTGATTAATTAAGCGCGGGGTGATTAGCTAGAATTATTCAGAAAATTTAGCAATCACATTATTTAAAAACAAACGTCCTTTCTGGGTTGTGTGGTAATGCTCACCACTTGTATCCACTAAACCTTGGGCCTGCAGCTGAACAATTGAATTTTTCACTTTTGAAAAGCTAAGACCCGTTCGCTGTTCAAACAGCTGCGGTGTGAAACCTTGATTTAATCGCAAGGCATTCATCATAAACTCTAACGGTAAATCTTCTTTTGCTATTAACGTTGAGCCCGCTAGCTTTTTATCTGTATTCAAATAGTCGCTGGGCGAGCGCGTTTTCCAACGACGGCTAATCGATCCATCACTACCTGAAATTTTCCCATGCGCCCCCGCCCCTATACCGATATAGTCTCCAAAGCGCCAATAATTTTTATTGTGTCGACTTTGTTTTGAATCGCGCGCAAACGCTGACACTTCATATTGCTGATAGCCAGCACCTGCCAAAGCGTCTAAGCCCGTCATAAATAAATTATCTAAAATATTTTCAACCGGTAACGTGGGTGGCTGATTATAAAAAACTGTATTTTTCTCTATGGTTAATTGATACCAAGAAATATGCTCTGGCGATAATTCAAATGCCGCTTTCAAATCATCCAAGCCCTCAGCTAAAGACTGCTCTGGTAATCCGTGCATAAGATCGATATTAATATTATCAAAGCCACAATTACGGGCAGTTTCAAAAGCATGATAAATACTTTGGTTGTCATGAATGCGACCCAGACGATTCAACGCAGCATCCGAAAAACTTTGCGCACCTAATGAAATCCGATTAATACCGGCATCAATAAAGCCTTTAAAGTTAGCTTCATCAACCGCACCTGGGTTCGCTTCTATAGTGATTTCTGCATCAGCAGAAAATAACAATCGCTGATTGAGCGCTGCAAATAATTGAATATAAAAGTTGCCCGATAATAGGCTGGGGGTGCCGCCACCAATAAAAACAGAATGAATTTCTCTCTGCCCATCAACTTCCGTCAACTCGCTATCAAGATCATTGATCAAGGCATTCAGATAGTTGGTTTCAGGCAGCTGTGTAGAATGGTGTTCGTGCGAGTTAAAATCGCAGTATGGACATTTCTTAACACACCAAGGAATATGAATATATAAACCCAAGGGCGGCATGCTAATCAACTAATTAAACCCAAACTCGTTAATTGCGCTAACAATAACTGCAAGGCTTGGCCGCGATGACTAATGCGATTTTTCACATCACGGTCAAGCTCGGCACTCGCGCAACCGTATTCTGGAAGATAAAACAAAGGGTCATAGCCAAAGCCATTTGA
>DMZE01000143.1:0-392 GCA_003492055.1 Cellvibrionales bacterium | reverse complement strand
ACACAAACCACTGGCGATGGATCTTTTTCATGGCGCATAAACGCTAGCGCACAAACAAAACTCGCACTACGCTCAGATTCTGGCTTGCCTTTTAATAGCGATAAAAGTTTTTCATTATTCGATTCATCACTGGTTCTTACACCATTAGCATCTTCATTAAAGCGTGCCGAATAAATACCTGGCGCACCATTCAGTGCTTCCACTTCTAAACCCGAGTCATCTGCTATAGCCGGCAAGCCAGTGTAATGTGCTGCATTGCGAGCTTTAATAATCGCGTTTTCAATAAAGCTTAAACCATCTTCAATGGCCTCGGGCACATCGTATTGGCTTTGCGGACAAATGCTAATATCGGTTGCAGAGAACAATTGTTGGAATTCTTTTAGCTTGCCAGC
>DMZE01000094.1:228-3456 GCA_003492055.1 Cellvibrionales bacterium | reverse complement strand
AATAGCCTGCGTTCATTGGTTAAGTATCTCGATAATATCAGCGACGAAGATATTATCGGCGTTAATATCCCGACCGGTGTACCGCTGGTTTATCAGTTAGATGCCGACCTTAAACCAATTAGCAGTGAGTACTTAGGTGACCCAGAAGCGATTAAAGCAATGATGAATTCTGTTGCTAATCAGGGTAAAGCCCAAGGCTAAAAAGGCATAAGTAAGCGCAAACTATCTTTTTAGCGCTTATTATTGATACCTTTGGTGGCAAAATTGCCCTCTATTGATGCTACGTCAAGTGAGGGCTTTTAACTATAATGAAGATAAGCCCGCATCCTTAATGGATGCCCCTTTGTTCCACATGACCCAAAAATTAGAGAGTGACATGAGCCAGTCGACCAACCCAGTTAAGGCACGCACCGCTTCGGTTTCACGAGATACCTTAGAGACGCAAATTAGCGTATCTGTGAATCTTGATGGCACCGGTGAATCTAAATTTGATACAGGCGTTCCTTTTCTTGAGCATATGCTCGACCAAATAGCCCGTCATGGCTTAATAGATTTGGACATTAAGGCGAATGGCGATTTAGAAATTGACGCTCACCATACGGTAGAAGATATCGGCATTACGCTTGGCCAAGCTTTTACTAAAGCGGTTGGCGATAAAAAAGGTTTACGTCGTTATGGCCATGCTTATGTGCCATTAGATGAAGCGTTATCACGTGTGGTTTTAGACTTATCAGGCCGACCGGGTCTTGAGTTTAATGTGCCTTTTACGCGCGCCTCTGTCGGCGGCTTTGATGTAGATCTTTTTCATGAGTTCTTCCAAGGCTTTATCAACCATGCCAACATAACCTTGCATATTGATTGCCTGCGCGGTGAAAACAGTCACCATCAGGTAGAGACAGTGTTTAAAGCGTTTGGCCGCGCATTGCGTATGGCCATAGAGCTTGATCCGCGTATGGCTGGCGTTATGCCTTCAACAAAGGGTTCTTTATAAGAGCTCTTTTTGTAGCTGCTGTTTAGTTTGATTCAGGTTTACTACTTACTTCAGGATAAGATTCCACCGTGCCAAAATCTGTCGATGTAGCTGTCATTGATTACGGAATGGGTAACCTCCATTCCGTTTCTAAAGCCCTGCAACATATTTCACCTAACAGTAATGTCTGGGTAGGTGATGATCCCGATATCATTAAAAATGCCGACCGTGTTGTATATCCTGGAGTAGGCGCTATTGGTGATTGTATTGGTGAAGTTCGTGCACGCGGCCTTGATCAAGTGATTCTTGAAGTCGCAAAAACAAAACCCTTACTAGGTATCTGTGTTGGCATGCAAGGCATGATGACGCATTCAAAAGAAAGCGGCGGTGTTGATTGCTTAGGCTTATTTCCTGATAGTGTTGAATTCTTTTCTGAAGCCTTTAAGCAAACGCCAGAACTAGCCACAGCAACTGCAGAATTAAAAGTGCCGCATATGGGTTGGAATCGCGTAGCAAAAACGCAAGCGCATCCGTTGTGGAAAAATATAGAAGATGGTGCGCGTTTTTATTTTGTGCATAGTTATTTTGTTGCTGCACAATCATGTGCATCGGCAGTGGGTGTTACAGACTATGGTGTACCTATTACTGCGATGTTAGCGCGCGATAATATTTTTGCTGTGCAGTTTCATCCAGAAAAAAGCCATAAAGACGGCTTACAATTATTGAATAATTTTATGCAGTGGGACGGTACGTCTTAATAAACATGCATTGCATAAAGCGCTAAAAAAATTCTCTCTATTCTTATTAAAATTTATGACGGTTTAAAACATGTTAGTGATTCCAGCAATTGATTTAAAAGATGGCGAATGCGTGCGATTGCGTCAAGGCGTAATGGATGATTCAACCGTGTTCTCTGATGATCCCGTTGCCATGGCTGGCAAATGGGTTGCCGCCGGTGCGCGTCGATTGCATTTGGTTGATCTTAACGGCGCCTTTGATGGTAAGCCGATTAATGGTGAAGTGGTTACTGCTATTGCTAAAGCGTATCCAGATTTGCCGATCCAAATAGGTGGCGGTATTCGATCGTTAGATACTATAGAAGCGTATATAGATGCAGGTGTTAATTATTTAATTATTGGCACCAAGGCGGTTAAAGAGCCAGCGTTTGTCAGTGAAGCTTGTCGAGAATTTCCGAATCATATTATTGTTGGTTTAGATGCAAAAGACGGCTTAGTGGCAACGGACGGCTGGGCTGAAGTTTCTAATGTACAAGCCACAGAATTAGCCAAGCGTTTTGAGCAAGATGGTGTTTCTAGTATTGTTTATACCGATATTGCGCGTGATGGCATGATGCAAGGCGTTAACGTTGAAGCAACGGTTGCGATGGCTTTAGCTTCATCTACACCGGTTATAGCATCGGGTGGCATTACGAATATGGATGATATAAAAGCTTTGCGAGCCGTTTCTAGCCAAGGCATTTGTGGCGCCATTACTGGCCGTGCTATTTACGAAGGCACATTAGATGTCGCCGAAGCTCAAGCGTATAGCGATAGTTTTAAATCTTAAATCGTTTGTTTTTATAACCTGCAAAGTAAAAGTGTTAGAGCAATTTCTATGAGTTTAGCGAAACGCATTATTCCCTGTCTTGACGTTGATAACGGCCGCGTTGTTAAAGGCGTGCAGTTTGTTGATATTCGTGATGCGGGTGATCCAGTAGAAGTTGCACGACGTTATAACGAGCAGGGCGCCGATGAAATTACATTTTTGGATATTACTGCGAGCCATGAAGGTAGAGATACAACGGTAAAAACTGTTGAAAAAATGGCGAGTGAAGTTTTTATACCTTTGACGGTGGGTGGTGGCATACGCGAGTGCCAAGATATTCGTCGCATGCTAAATGCGGGGGCGGATAAAGTTGGCATTAACACGGCAGCCATTCACAATCCTGATTTTGTACAAGAGGCGGCCGCGCGTTTTGGTTCGCAATGTATTGTTGTTGCTATTGATGCAAAGCAAGTTCAAGTTGCGACGAATGACCAGCCGGCGCGTTGGGAAATTTTTACTCATGGTGGTCGTAAGCCAACCGGTATAGATGCGGTTGAGTGGGCAGTAAAAATGACGGCCTTTGGTGCAGGGGAAATTTTATTAACCAGTATGGATCAAGACGGGGTTAAGAAAGGTTTTGATGTTGGTTTGACGCGCGCGGTGAGTGAGGCGGTTTCGGTACCGGTTATTGCGTCGGGTGGTGTGGGTAATTT
>DMZE01000094.1:0-137 GCA_003492055.1 Cellvibrionales bacterium | reverse complement strand
GCGAGTATTTTTCATTTTGGTGAATATACGGTGGCTGATGCGAAGCGGTATATGGCTGAGCGAGGGATTGAAGTCAGAGTCTAGATTTTTAAGTTTTATTTGATAGTGTTTTTATATTCTGGATTTTTAGTTTATTT
>DMZE01000066.1 GCA_003492055.1 Cellvibrionales bacterium | reverse complement strand
TGCCGATGGCAGTGTAGTGGGGCAGACACTTACGTTGCCGGCCAACCAGACTTCTCGGCTTATTTATATACAACCCGTCAATGATGCCTTGCATGAAGTGCCAGAGATGTTGCAGTTAACTTTAGACGCAGGTAATGGCTATGCTATAAATAATAATAATACTGTCAATATAACGATTGTTGATGCCAGTAATGATAGCGCGAATGCGAAGGTATTCTTTGGCGTGTTTGCGCCGGAAGGTAATGCAGTGACTTCTGGCTCTGGTGTATTAAGCCTTATTGTTGATGGCGATAATGATAATGCCTTTTTAAATTATAATTTTTCAAATTTAAGTGCCGAACAAACAGACCAACATATTCACTTGGCGCCATCAGGTACTATGATTAAAGATGTGCAAGCATCTGGTAGCGTTTATGATTATCACTGGGATTTAGCACCAGGCGGTATTTTTACTACCGAGCAAGCCATGCTTGATGCGCTCTACAATGGCGAGCTTTACTTAAATATTCATACGGCTAATTATCCTTCAGGAGAGATTTCAGCGTTCTTTATTTATAATGAAAATATTGAGCCGCCAGAAGAAACCGAATTATCGGCTGATGATGTTGATAGAGATATTATTCGCTTTTTAACGCAAGCCACCTTTGGTGCCACACCAGAACAATACACGGCCTTGCGTAGCCAAATTAATACGGATGGTAGTAACCGAATACAGGTTTATAGTGACTGGATTGACGCGCAAATAGCGCTGCCGCAAAGTAGCATGTATGACTTGATGGAGAGTGCTATACCGCTATTTGCCTTTGGCGATACGCCTACGGGTATGTATGGTACAAATGAGCCAACCTATCATCTTCGTCGCGATTCGTTTTGGCCTATGGCGGTGTACAGTAAAGATCAGCTGCGGCAGCGAATGGCATTTGCATTAAGTCAGATTTTAGTAATAAGTGATGTTCAAGCGACCATTCGCAAAGGCCATCGCGGTACCGCTAATTATTGGGATCAACTGGCGGGTAACGCGTTTGGTTTTTATAACGATGCCTTACATGATGCAAGCTTGCATCCTATTATGGGTACTTGGTTGAGTCATTTACGCAATGAAAAATCGGACCCATTGGTAGGCTCTTACCCCGATGAAAACTACGCGCGTGAAGTAATGCAACTGTTTAGTTTTGGGCTAGTTCATCGAGCTAAAAACGGCAATATACTTTTAGGTGAAGACAACTTGCCGATAGCGACTTATGACAATGATGTTATTCGTGATATGGCGAGAGTATTTACGGGTCTGAGCTTTAGTTACGTTACCTTAAATGGTGTGAAAGTCGAAAACACTAATTTCGAGCGTGGTGATCAGGGTTATGTTCAGCAGCATCGCTGGGTTAACCCAATGAAGTTTTTTGTTGCACGGCATGATTACGATACAAAAACATTATTTACCGATAATGGTTCGGTGGTAGTTGTTGATGCGGCAACGACGCAATCAACAAGCTCCGCCGATAGCGAGTTAAGATTTGTCGTTGATGCCTTAGTTGGCCATCAAACAACGGCCCCTTTTATTGGTCGTCAGTTGATACAGCGTTTTGTGACGTCTAACCCCAGTGCAAATTATATTGAGCGTGTGGCGAATGCCTTTGGCAGTAATGGTGATTTAACAGCGGTAATGAAAGCGATATTGTTGGATGCCGAAGCTCGTAATCCAAACGCACTTAACTCTATGACCTATGGCAAGTTAAAAGAGCCAATAATACAGTTGGCGGCCACCATGCGCTTATTACAAGCGGGTTCGCAAATAAGCTTTGCCGATAGCAATTCACCGTTATACCCACTGCGAAGTTTTTATGATGATGGCGCTAGTTTAATGCGTATGAACCCCTCGGGATTCGGGCAGCGTCCGCTGGGCGCTGATTCAGTATTTAATTTCTATTTACCAGATTTCTCACCGACGGGTGAGTTAGCAAGTCAATCGTTAGTAGCGCCAGAACTTCAGTTAATGACCGAGTCGCAAATTTTTGCGACCATGAATGTTTATAATCGTTTACTCAACGAAAACATGTATTCTGATCGATCGCTGAGTTTCTCGAATTTCACAGCTGAACAATTAACAGTGAAGTTAAATTCCACGCGTCTGCAAAATATAATAGCGTCTACATCAGGTTCTAATACGGATAAAGCAGAGGCTGTGGTTGATTATTTAGACTTTTATTTGAATGCAGGTCAATTGAAGTTCACGAATAATACCGGTACGCGTAACGCATTAATTCAAGCGATATCAGCAGCGAGTAATGATCTCGATCGTTTCAATAATGCAGTTTATGGGGTTAATACAAGCCCAGAATTTTTAATACAGCAGTAATATTTTATTGAAACAAACCGAATAGTTATTCGGTTTGTTTTTCTTTTTGTCGATCAAATATTGAGGGCGCTATAGTTATTGATGCTTGAAATTCAGCAACGCGTTGTTGAATAGCCTTAACCGCTTGCGGACTTGTTGCCGATAAATCATTATTCTCAGCGATATCATTCACAAGATCAATCAATATGGGCGGTTCATGATCGGTCGTTGGTCCACCAAATTTGTCGTTGGTGACAAAGTGCAGTTTCTGGTTGCCTAAACGAAAAGCGCGCAATGTGGAGTTACGATAAAAAGGAACAAAATCACGGGGGCTCGCTGAGTTTCCTATCAATGTCTCTGATAAATCATAGCTATCGACTGCGCTTTGCTTAGAGGGGATGTTAGCTAAATTCAAAAACGTATTGAAAATATCGGTGTCCATGCCTAACGCTTTGACAACGCCTGATTTTATTTGAGGGCCTTTAAATAAGGTCATAACCCGCATGCCGCCTTCATAGGTTTGCCCCTTGCCACCGCGCAACGGGCCGGCTGAGCCAGCATGCTCAGGCGCATAAGTGAGCCACGGGCCATTATCACTGGTGAAAACGATATAGGTATTGTCTTCTATTTGTTTTTCTTTCAGTGCTTTAAGAATTTCCCCAACACTCCAATCAATTTCTTCCAGTACATCGCCGTAAAGTCCTAGAGCGCTTTTACCAACAAATGCGGGTGATCGAAAAAGTGGAACATGAACCATACTATGCGATAAAAACACAAAGAACGGCTTGTCTGCTTTGACCGATTGATCAATAAAGCGCAATGACTCATTCGTAAAGCGTTGGGTATACAGGGTTTGGTCCGCGGGTCGCTGAATAATGCTGTCAGTGTAGGATTCATCGGCATTGCTAACACTGTGCATTAAAGGGACATTCCAATCGTCTAGCGTTGGATTGAGCAGCTGTTTTACATAAATAGGCCCGGCTTTTTTCCATTTCTCATGTGATGTAGAAAGATCGCTATTAACATTAGTACTGGTTATTTCGCCAATGGTCCAATCCATATCGTTGGAGTAGGGAATGCCTAACCATTCATCAAAGCCGTGACGAGTGGGTAGGAATTCGGGTGCATCGCCTAAATGCCATTTACCAAACATGGCTGTGGCGTAGTTATGCTCTTTAAAAGTCTCGGCAAGCGTTTGTTGCTCGGCAGGCATACCG
The DNA here is from genome assembly GCA_003492055.1 of Cellvibrionales bacterium. Lineage (GTDB taxonomy): Bacteria > Pseudomonadota > Gammaproteobacteria > Pseudomonadales > UBA7434 > UBA7434. The sequence continues at coordinate 166 of DMZE01000066.1, read as the reverse complement.
GTTTGGCTGCCAGGCCACAGCACGGCAAGTCGATTGCCATACAGTCCAGTGCGCACAGGTAAGTTGCCGGTTAATAGTGCGCCGCGACTTGGGCTACAAACTGAGGCGGAGACATAGAAGTTTGTCCAGCTCTGTCCAGTGTTGACTAATTCATCTATTGAAGGTG
>DMZE01000067.1 GCA_003492055.1 Cellvibrionales bacterium | reverse complement strand
CCACTACACTGCCATCGGAATAGATTAATTGGTAATCATCCGTGGTAGCCGAACCTTTAACCGGATTAGGGTTGCCGCTCACACTAAAGTTAATAGTTATTTCCGCCACACCTGAACTGCGCGTAAGCATAAACTCTGCCGACTGCTGATTATCTTCTATAGCAAGATCGGTGACCATATTCAGTGAAACAAGCGGGTTCGGTGTTGCATCACACAAATCGCCAAGACCGTCGCCATCGAGATCTAATTGCAATGGATTCGGTACAGTAGGACAGTTATCCGCTAACTGATCAATCAAGTCGCCGTCATCATCGCCATTCGGCGTAAAAGCGCAAAAACTGCCATCGCCCGAAAAGTCTTGGTTACAGCTGCAGCTATAACCCGCTGGCTCGTTACTGCATGAGGCATTGGTGTCGCATGGAGACAAAGACACGCAGGCATTAGAGACATCACTTACATCTATTCGAATAGCAATATCACCATCATTGGTTTTTGCCATATAAAAATCGTGTAGATCAATGGCTGGATCAGTGACATCACCGACAACATCTGAAGCTATGGGTACTTCTGAAGCCCAATCAACACACCAACCCCAAAGTGTACAATGGTCATTTAATTCGCCATCAACATCATTAATATATAACGTACCGCTTAAACCCATGAACACAACTACTGCTGAAATAGAAGTACGTAAATGTTTATTTTTAAGTGCAATTACGGAAAACACCGCCAGCAATAAAACCAACGCTGCAGCGGGGACAATAGGAACATTCGCAGAGGGCATTAAATAGAAAATAATCGGCATGCCAGCATGCGTTTCTAAACTATCGATTTCATTACTGTTATTGTTTTTAGCCTGTAAAACGACGCGTAGCCGATCGCTTCCTGCCACCATACTACTTGGAATAAAAGCTTCAACAATATCTATTTGGCTAGCAGTTTGATTGAGTGCTGCCGACCACATATCGCTAGACAATGGAGCCGCAGAGGCATAATCCCAACTACCGCTATCACAAGGGATCATGAAACCATTAATGCCATACTGATCAATCTCGCCGGGGGCAAGCATTGTCAGTTCAAGATAATGCTCAAAACCAACAATATCGTTAGGGCTTGCTAAGCTTCCAATATCGTAAGCGCAACCGTTGCTATTATTAGTGAACGAATTATTGTCCGTATCAATAAAAACACGGTAGGTAAATTGCTCTTGGGCTAATGCAACCGTACTGCCTAATAAGAGAATGCTCAAAAAACTACAACGCAGTAGGCGAAAAATATTCATACGCCGACTCCAGGATTAATAAATCCTAAATTGGCATCAATATGAAAAGGATCTGGAAAATTTGCCACTGTCGGAAATAGCTGTGGTAAGTCGGGCTTACTCACACCAAACCAATGAGCTATCACCGATGCACACTGCGTAGTGGCCGTTGTTGGTACCCATCGCCCTCTTCCACCACTGGCATCCAAGCCCTCATTTAATTTCAGATCGGGATGTTCGCCGAATAATTGCCCACCATTAATCATGCCGCCCATGACGAGTGCATGGCCACCCCAAGCATGATCAGTGCCGGTGGTTGCATCATCGCCATTAGGCGTTAATGTTCGACCAAATTCTGAACCTACAAAACTAAGAACTTTATCAAAATCACTTTGTTGAGTAAGCGCATCACGAAAACCTTTTAATGCCGCATTAAGTTCACCCATTAAAACACTATGATCGGCTAACAAATTTTGATGCGCATCAAACCCCGTCACCTTAACAAAAAAAACTGGCCGGTTATTTCCAGTAGATGATCGACCCGCTATCATTTTAGCTATAGTCTTTAATTGACTACCCACTTTAGAACTCGCCGCCCCTGCTGCCGTAAAAATGGCATCGTAATCGATGCCCGCATTCTCAGCCTCATTAAAAGCGCCGTTAATAATAGCCTCGGCCTGAATCGCCGAATTAAATATATCACGGTGCTTTTGCATCATTAAATGAGAAGCGCTATCTATTGACGCCATGGCGTCTTCTACCATGGTTTTTCTAGTGACATTATTTTTATAATTCCACAGTGGCGTTACGCCATTTGTACCTAAGGTATAGGGATTGAGAACACTGTCGCGACTGACCTGAAAAGCATTTAAACCAGACATTGATATTAAGGGTGAAACCGTAGACGCACTATTATAAATATCGGTTAATTCAGCTAAACGGCCTCCCCAACCAAAACGAAAAGGCAATGCTGGCTCGCTCTGAAACTGTTGTTGTTGATCGGCATGTGAAAATAACTGCGGAGGTAAGATGCTACCACCATTAAAAAATTGATCGCGTGTCGTAGGTTCATAAAGATTACCTACATTACAAATAACTGACATTTCTTGATTGTTAAATAAATCGGCCATGTGGCCACAGGCAGGATGCAGACCAAAATCATTGTAAACTTCACCACCATAAATTGATGCTGGTGCCGTTAAATTAATAGGCTGTAAATCACTAGCAGGCAAAGCGACAACCCGACGACCAGCCTCGTAGTCATCCCGTAATTGACCGGCACCTCTAGGTACAAGCATATTAAAGGCATCGTTGCCACCATCTAAAAATATAAAGACCAGTGCCTTGTAATCATCGACAGCTAACGCTTTTGATGCAGCCAATAAACTCGTCAAACCTAACGACTGAATAGCTGCAGCCGAACCTAAACAGGAGACCTGCTTGATAAAATCGCGCCGAGAGGAATTCTGTGACGTTAATATCTTTTTATTAACTATTTTTGACACCCTTTTTTTTATCATTAAGGAAGGCCTTTTTTATT
>DMZE01000232.1 GCA_003492055.1 Cellvibrionales bacterium | reverse complement strand
CTTTCATCATATTTCAACCGATGAAGTTTACGGTAGCTTAGAGGCTCCGGATTTATTTACTGAGCAAACGTCTTATAATCCGCGCTCTCCTTACTCTGCTTCTAAAGCAGCCAGCGATCATCTAGTTAAAGCCTGGTTTCATACTTATGGTCTTCCGGTGATTCATACTAATTGCTCTAATAATTATGGGCCTTACCATTACCCAGAGAAACTGATACCGCTCATAATTCTTAATGCCTTGGATGAAAAGCCGCTAACGATATACGGTAGGGGAGATAACGTCCGTGACTGGCTTTATGTTGACGATCATGTAGAAGCGTTAGTCTTAGCGTTAGATCATGGTAGGCCTGGTGAGACATATAATATTGGCGGGAATAATGAAAGAACCAATGTGCAGGTAGTTGAAGCAATATGTGTACAGCTAGATAACTTGCGACCGAGAGCGAATGGACTTTCCTATTGTCAGCTCATTGAGTACGGTGCGGATCGTTTGGGGCATGATAAACGGTATGCTATCGATGCAAGTAAAATAAAAAAAGAGCTGGGCTGGCAGCCGAAAGAAAGCTTTGATACGGGCCTCTCAAAGACTATTATTTGGTACCTCGAAAATGAGTGGTGGTGGAAGCCCTTGCGGACTGTAAAATAGATCTTTAAAAGTAGTACAGGAATACAGCATGTTGATGGGTAAGACGCCTTTCACTTGGTGTTTGTCTACAAAATGATTTTTTCTTCATTATCACGGGTTACAATTTGCTGTATATTTGACGCTATTGTTAAATGCACTTGCAGCTAAAGTTTCTTCTTAGGTAATAATGAAAAGAATGAGTCAATCTAATAAAAATACCCTTACTCAAAAATCGAAAGACACAATAGGTCAGACGATAGTTCAATCTCTGAATAAATCTGCGGCTCAATCAATAGAGCCAATGAGCTTGGCAGAGATAGCGGCGCAAGAGCGTCAGCTTTCGCTATTCGATGATGCCCCAATACCCAGTGTCGAAATTAGTACTGTTAGCGTTAAAACGCGCACAGCTAAATTAAAATCATTGGCGCCTGTCACTCGTCCACTACGCATTTGTATTGCAGGCTATCGCAGCGCGCCTTTTGGCGGTGGCCAAGGCATTTATATTAAATATCTCAGCAAAGCCTTAGTGGATGCCGGGCATCAAGTTGATGTCATTTCTGGCCAGCCATATCCTGAGGTTGATCCTCGCGTTAATCTTATTAAACTGCCAGGGTTGGATTTATTCAATAATGGCTTGCGCTCGTTACGTGCGCATCATCTTACTTCGCTCACCAATATTATCGAATGGACAGGTAAGCTTACAGGTGGATTTTCTGAGCCTTATTGTTTTAGCCGCCGCCTCTATAAATACCTAAAATCGCGCCGTGCCGATTACGACATTATTCATGATAATCAATGTCTCGGCTGGGGTATGTTAAAGCTGCAGAAAAAAGGCTTTAATTTATTGACTACCATTCATCATCCTATTACCAGTGATTTAGCCATTGCACTGAATGCTAGTGATGATAAATGGCAGCGGTTTTTTATTCGTCGTTGGTATTCCTTTTTAAGTATGCAAAAGCGCGTTGCGTCTCAACTCGATCATGTTGTAACCGTATCAAAGCAGTCGACCGCTGATATTTCGAAAGATTTTTCTATTGATGCCGATAATATTCATTTGGTTTATAACGGTATAGATACTGAGGTATTTAAACCTATGCGTGGTGTTAAGCGTGATCCATGGCAGATTATGGCTATTGCTTCTGCTGACCAGCCGTTAAAAGGTTTGCGCTATTTATTATTGGCGCTGTCACAACTTGTACAGCGCTACCCGCAACTGAGTTTGTTGTTAGTCAGTAAGCCGCAAGAAGAAGGCGAGACTGAGCAATTAATTAGGCGCTTAAATTTGGCTAAGCATATTCAGTTTGTTCATGGCGTGAGCGCAGAGGCGTTAGTCAAACATTATGCTGAGTCGAGCATTGCAGTTGTCCCGTCTATTTATGAAGGTTTTGGTTTGCCGGCCGGTGAAGCGATGGCTTGCGCCGTCCCTTTAATTGCTACTAACGGTGGCGCATTGCCAGAAGTGGTAGGCGATGCAGGTGTTACCGTTGCCATTAAAGATCCTACTGCAATGGCTTCTGCTATAGAAGACCTATTGCTCGATGCCGATGCAAGAAAACGCTACGGCAAGCAAGGCAGAAAGCATATAGAGAAGAATTTTTCTTGGACCTTAGCAGCAAAAGAAATGACGGCGCTTTATTATCAAGTGATTGATGCTGATAAAGCTAACGGCAAAATATTAAGTAATCAAGCCGCTAATGAACAACTGTTTCAGCGATCTGATTTACCTGCTGAGGAAGTGAATCATGCTAACCATTAATTTTCAGCATATGGGGTTAGCTAAAGGTGATAAAATTTTAGATCTTGGCTGCGGTGAAGGCCGGCATGTTATCTCTGCCTATATGATGCATGATATTCAGGCTATCGGAGTTGACCTTAGCTTTGATGATTTAAAAATAAGCGCTGAAAGATTTGCGCATTTCTCTGAGCCCGATAATGACAACAAAAGCTTCTCTCTGTCAGCATCTAATGCGCTGTCACTGCCTTTTGATAATAATACTTTTGATGCGGTTATCTGTTCAGAAGTGCTCGAGCATATTCCTGACTATCAATCGGTATTAGCTGAAATTACGCGCGTGTTAAAGCCTAAAGGTGTATTTGCGACAAGTGTGCCGCGGGCATGGCCAGAGAGAATTTGTTGGGCGCTAAGTAGTGCTTACCATGAAGTAGAAGGTGGACATATTCGTATCTTTAATGCGCGAACCTTACGAAAAAACATTCAACAACAAGGCTATGCTTATTATGCTGGCCATTGGGCCCATGCTTTGCATGTACCGTTTTGGTGGTTGAAATGTTTATTTTGGGATAAACAGGAAACGTCTAAGTTAATTGCCGCCTACCACAAATTGTTAGTTTGGGATTTAATGAAAAAACCTTGGTTAACACAGACTTTAGATAAATTATTAAATCCTTTAATGGGTAAAAGTGTCGTTATGTACTTTCAAAAAAATGCATCTGCTGCAGGCGATAGTGGAGCAGCTCAATAATGAGTAAATTGCATTTATCGAAAGGTCAGTATCCCGAAGCGTTTTTTTTACCGACGGTTAATTTTATTCGACAGGTGCAACAATCCAGTGGCGCTATTCCATGGTTTGAAGGTGGTCATTGTGATCCTTGGGATCATATTGAGTCGGCTATGGGGCTCAGTATTCATGGCGATTTTT
>DMZE01000264.1 GCA_003492055.1 Cellvibrionales bacterium | reverse complement strand
ATTATTCTGCTGACTAATATGCGCTACCACTAACCACTGTATTTTTTCATGATCAAAATGAGACAATAAGTTACCAGCTTGATGATTACTTAAATGCCCCCAGTCACCCAAGACGCGCTGTTTGAGACTATAGGGATAAGAGCCCGCCTCCAACATACTTACATCATGATTACACTCTAGGACCATTGCATCACAGCTATTATAAGCATCAATAACATGCGGCGTATAACTGCCTAAATCTGTCAACACACCCAATCGCTTTTCACGCGGAGGATGATCGACTTTATCACCGCTAACCGTAGCCGTTATAACAAATTGACAGGGTTCACGAGCGTCGTGTGGCACGACTACCGGCTGAATCGATAGGCTGCCTATATTGACCGCCGAAGAGCTATCGATTAGCGTGACTTGAGGCAACTCATCACAGCCGCTTTTAACCGCTGTACCGTGCGTCATATAAACCGGCAGCAAATGTTTACGCGCCAAGGCTTTAACGCCCTTAATATGATCGCCGTGCTCATGCGTAATAAAAACCGCCTGCAAATCACCGGGCACTAAATCGAGTCGCGCTAAACCTGCCGTTAAATTACGCAGGGTAATACCACAGTCAATCAGTATATATATCCCGGCAGATTCAACAATTAATGCATTACCACGACTACCACTACCCAGTGAAGAAAATCTCATAAAGATCCAAAAAAATGCGGATGCACTAGGATAATTTGCCTTGAATGCGGCGCAGTAAAAAGGCTTGTTCGTTAATGCGCAGTGCCGGCCCTGTTTCGCGTTGTACATAAATAATTAAGGCAGTGCCATCTTGCTGAGCGTTCAATGATAAAGGATCAATTTCATCGGCAGGTAGAGATTCATCAACCTTACCTATACCCAACAAGCGTTTAAAGAACCCTCTCTTCTTTTCTTTTTTTGCTTTTGGAATCGAGTGAACATAATAAACGCCAGTACTGCGATTTAAATCCGTCACTTTAAAGTAAGATTTTTTCAGCGCTAAGCCTAGCGATGCCCAAGCACGATCGTAAGGTAAATATAAGGCTAAATAAGGACGACCCTCGGCATCATAATTAAATATGACTCGGCTTGCCGAACCAATGCCTTGTGCTAATAAGGAATGAGAAGGTTGGGTGGGTGCGCTCGCTAAATGTTCTGAAAGCAATTTCACCATATTATCTTCACGCATTTGCGAGGTCGATGCTTGCTGCCAATTCGGTGCAGTGTCTACCGAATCATTCAAGGCAATGGATCGCTGAGTTACTAAAATTTCTGTCGTGTTCTTTTGCACCCCAGCTTTTAGTTTAAAGCGAAACTGTTCCTTAATAGCCTGCTTAACCGGTCTACGCTCACTAGGCTCAGAGAAGGCTAAGTTGGCTAAATCAATGTCAGCCAATACCGAAGTATCTATTAACGATGACGACAGCCAATCTGTTTCAATTAAACCCAAGGTACCATCCGCAGTTATGAGGACAATATTATTACTTAATAAAAAATTTGAGACTAACGGCCAAACTTCGCTGGGCGAGGCATTAATAAGAATCCATTGCTGCTGCTCAAAGCGCTGCACTCGGACACTGCCTTTATTGTCGAGCATATCTAAAGGCTCAACTCTTGGCACTTCAAACTTAACCGGAAGCACTTGCGACAAGGTCAACTCAGGAATGGGATAATCATCACGAATATTTTCTGCGCTTATTCCTTCAGGTAAAACAATTTCTGCAGATTCTTTCGCATCCAAGTAATCATTGGCCTGACCTGGAAAATAACCCTCCTCACCAAACAACCAACTACAACCTGAAAGAGTCACAATACTAACCAGTATCAGTGACTTTAGTGCCAACTTTAGGTTTAACAGCAAACGCAGAGAAGAGAGATTTTTTGAAATATTCATGCAACAGTTTCCATATACGACGTTATCGGTAGAAGTATGACTAGACACGCTCAATTTAATTCGCCGTAGTTTGCGTAGTTTGCTTAGCTGGCTCAGTTGTAATGCTGGCTAACGCCAAAGCCGTTTCAATTTTTGCATGGTACTGTGAATCTAAAATCGTCAAAGGTAAACGAATCCCCTGACCCATTAAGCCCATTTTGTGCAGCGCCCATTTCACAGGAATGGGATTTGCCTCAACAAATAAATCATTATTCAGCGCCGCTAAACTCTGGTTTAAATCACGCGCTGCCTGCTTATCTTGCTCGCTACCCGAGCTCGCCGCCATCGCTAAACGACACAATTCAGCCATTTGCTGTGGCGCAACATTAGCCGTCACTGAAACATTGCCCGCACCGCCCATCAGCATAAATTCAACGGCCGTGGCATCATCACCTGAGTAAATAGAAATTTTATCACCACAGCCCGCCAATAACGCTGCACCGCGCGCAAGATCACCGGTAGCGTCTTTAATACCAACAATATTCGGTAACTCTGCCAAGCGTGCCGTTGTCGAAGGCAACATATCAACCGCTGTTCGACCCGGTACATTGTATAAAATATTGGGAATGTCGACGGCTTCAGCAATAGCTTTATGATGTAAATACAGACCTTCCTGGGTCGGCTTATTGTAATAAGGCGTTACGGTCAAGCAAGCATCTGCACCAACACGATGTGCCGCATGGGTCATTTCAATCGCTTCAGAAGTAGAGTTAGCGCCAGTACCGGCAATAATAGGAATACGCCCTGCCGCTTGATCGACAATGGCTTTAATCACGGTGTGATGCTCTTCAACACTTAATGTCGCCGACTCACCGGTTGTACCCACAGCCACAATCGCACTGGTACCCGCACTTACATGCCAGTCAACCAAGCGCTGCAAGCCTGCATAATCAATACTGCCATCGTCTAACATAGGTGTGACAAGTGCCACGATACTGCCTGAAATCATTGCTTCTGTCCCCAAAATTACTGAATCGCGAGTTATAAAAAAATGCATGATCTATTTATCTAAATAAATATCTAAATACACATTTAAATAGCCATTTAAATATTCGTTTAAATAACAGCTTTATAGACTGCGTATAACCTCGCGATATAGGGGAGTCATGGTACTTAGGCGGGCCAGCCAGCACAAGGCTTAGCGCGGCGAAACAGACAAAATTCCGCCGTCAAAGCCAATAATAAAGCGCTCTTTACACCAACTGCTATTTAGACCAACAAAAGCCTCGAACTAAAAATAGGCTGCGAGTATCATAAAAGTATGGACCGCTATATCGAAACGACACCAGAGCGACTACTCGGCCCACGATTATTGCCACCACCATTGCTTTACGATGGGAAGATACAAGGTGAAGATACAATGCGAAGATACAATGCGAAGATACAAGGTGAAGACACAATGGGAAGACATGCCATGAAATCATCAATAAAGCCTCTTATGATGAGCTGCAAATTAATAACGCTCTGCTTAATGGTAGTGAGTACTCTAACGCTATCGCTGAACACCCAAGCCTTTGAGGATAAGACCGCCGATCGAGCAATAATTCGTCAATTTAGCGAGTCCGACGAGCGTTACCTGCAACAGGGCCGAGCCCGCATTAATGAACTGACGCGTCGTCATTTGGGTAGTCGCTTTCAGCAGCAGCAAGAACATGATGTCGCATTGCTGCAACGCTTACTCGACGAGCAGCTAGTAAGCACTCAAGATAGCCGGCTCCTGCAAGATATGGGCATTATATTGGGTGATTTATTGATCCTAGAATTTGATCTTCGCTGGGTAATTTACGTGGATAAATATGGCCCCTCGCGCGCGCTACAACTTAAACTGACTGAAAACGTGTTATTTCCTATCACGATGATATCGCGACGTGCAGAGGTCGGCCTAGAAGTCGATATTGCCGCCCTTTACCAACAAGCCGAAAAGAAAATTTCTGCCTATAAAGCAGCAGCTAGACGTTTTTATTAATCGCTTTTATTACGGCCATTGCCACTCTTCCCTTTTCTAGTCAGCTTGGCGCGCGACTTGGCTTCTGCCTCATCAAGCAATAATTTATATTGCGCTTCAGCGACTTTAGCTGACTCCATCTCGCCGACCAGTTGGGCCGTTTTTTCATCCAAAATATAATGCCCACCCACAAGACCTAATAACGTTAACTGTTTGTTAAAGTTTTCAATCACCCGAGCGACAACTTTGGATAATCGTGAAGGGCTAACACCCATTTTTTTCATTTCCGTTGTCGTCAGACCATCCACTAAAAAGTGCTGAGCCACTTTGCGGTTTTCGGCTGACATTGTCAGGTCAATCATAGACACATCAAATTGTGTCTGAGTCATAAGTACTTTCATCGCATCAAATATCGGCAAGATTGTTTCCAACTTACCAAGTCCTTGTAATTGCTCAATGTTTTTGAGCAGAAATCCAACACTACATTCCACCGACAGCATTATGCCCACCTTTCCCTGCAACGATTAACCACAATTTTATACATTTTAATTTTACTAGTAGCTTCAATCCATAAGAAATCGCATAAAAACTAACAGTCTTAAAAAGAAAATAATCGCATTTATTTCAGATAAAAATACTCATTTATAGATATTATTTTCTTTTTTGAGCAGATTAATTAGTACGCTTATTGTTATAAACTGTAAACTATCGCTTAATAAATTTTACATTTATAAATCCACCAATGGCCCCTAAACATGTTTAAGGCCTCGATTATTAACAACACTCAATTATTAACAACAAAAGACACGAACTAAATTTCGCTGAATGAGCCTTACTATTACTTAATTAACCGATAACACCAATTTCATTTAATCTAGCCAATATAAGCAGGTTCAAAGATTGAAAAATTAAAAAAAACACTTAGGAAGCCAATGCCACTACTTACCCTGTCAAAACGCCGAGCACTGCGGCCCATCATTATTGTTACCGCTGCTACCGTCGTCGCTTATTTATTGTATTTAAGTAAACCTGAACCGGTTCAGCAAGCCCAAGAAAAAAACCGTCTTTTTATAGATGCGATTCAGGTTTCGAGTAAAACCCAGCAAATGATTATCCACTCGCAAGGCACGGTTTTGCCCAGCACAGAAACCGCACTATCCTCAGAAGTTCAAGGCCGTATTATTGAAGTTGCCGATCATTTTGTCGCTGGAGGCTCTGTTAAACAGGGCGACCTGCTATTACGCATTGACGATTTAGAATACCGTACCGCGGTAGCGCGCGCGCAGGCTTCAGTTGCAGCGGCCAACACCCGCCTTGCCGAACAGCGTGGCCGTGCCGATGTCGCCTACCTAGATTGGCTCCGCTACAACAAAGAAGGTAAACGCTCTGCTGCGGCAAAATCGCTGGCCTTACGCGAACCGCAGATTGCCGAAGCCGCCGCTAATTTAACCGCCGCTAAAGCTGACCTTGCCCAAGCAAAAGAGAATTTAGCGCGCACCACCGTTACCGCCCCCTACGATGGATTAGTAAGGCATCGCAGTGTCGATTTAGGCCAGCATGTATCAGTAGGGACAGCACTGGGTGTTTGTTTTGCTAGCAATCAAGTTGAAGTGCGCCTGCCTGTGGCCGAACATAAACTCGCATTATTAGCGCTTCCCTCGCCCAGCACTCTGCAAACACAAGCTGCGCCAATTCAATTGACGCTTAGCTTAAATGGTATCGACTTTCACTGGCAGGCATCGTTAGCCCGCGTCGAAAGCGTATTGGATGAGCGCAGTCGTATGCTCTACTTAGTTGCCAGTGTTAACGATCCTTATCAATTAATGGCACAAGCCGATCAACCCCTGCTTCGCGTTGGCACCTTTGTTAATGCACGCATTACCGGCAAGTCCTTGGATAATATTGTGCGCATCCCTCACGATGTATTACAAACGGATAGCACCGTTTGGTTAATAGACAACAACGGCAAACTACAACAACGCGCAGTCAATATTATTACCAGCGACTCGCGCTACGCGTATATCGATAACGGCTTGGGCGATGGTGACAAAATTGCTATTGGGTATATCGACAGTGGCAATATTGGCAGCACCGTTAGCATCGCCAAATTAATCACGCTGCCTGAAGACGATGGAGATACAGCCGTCGCTGCAAAAACCTCAACGGCTAATAATAACGATAAAGCTGTACGCGAAATATAAGGACGTTCATTCATGTCAGCATCACCTACCGATTACGACAATCAAAACGATATTGTTTCATGGTTTGCTCGCAACCATGTCGCCGCCAATTTATTGATGATATTTATTATTGTTATTGGTCTGATTTCACTCTCAAAGATACAACGAGAATTCCAACCGGATCTGAACATTGAAATCATTCAAGTGCTCATAGCTTACCCTGGCGCAGCACCTGAAGAGGTTGAGCAAGGTGTTACCAGTAAAGTCGAAAAAGCCATTAAAGATATTGCCGGCATTGAAAAAATGAGCTCTTATAGCAATGAGGGCTTAGCAAGGCTTCAAATCAATGTTATGCAAGGCTTTGAAGTATCGACGTTGCTTGATCAAATAAAAAATCGAATTGATGGCATCAGTAATCTACCCGACCTGACAGAAGCGGCTGTGATTGAACAGCTAGAAATGGAATTTCCTGCCATCCAATTACAAGTTAGCGGCGATCTTACTGAAAAACAGCTCAACAAAATTTTACGCGGCATTGAGCAAGATGTTCTTGCCTTGCCAGAAATTTCTTCGGTAGAACTGTTTGGCCTGCGCGACTATGAAATATCCATTGAAGTCAGTGAGGTTGATTTAAAAAAATACCAACTGACATTACGGGATGTAGCTAACGCGATTAATCGCTCCTCTATCGATATGGCTGGC
>DMZE01000164.1 GCA_003492055.1 Cellvibrionales bacterium | reverse complement strand
ATTGGATTGCATCAAAGAGATAATGACAGGCTTCTTGAAACACTTACGAGGCTCCGTGATTTAGGAAATACAGTGATTGTGGTTGAGCATGATGAAGATGCCATACGACAAGCAGACTATGTTGTCGATATAGGTCCTGGCGCCGGCGTACACGGTGGCGAAGTTGTAGCGAAAGGCAGCGTCGAACAAATTATGCGCGCCTCGAAATCAGTAACAGGACAGTATCTATCGGGTAAAAAGTCGATAGCCGTGCCAGAGATGCGACACCCCGTTAATGAAAGCGAGCAAATTGTTTTAACGGGTGCTACCGGCAACAATCTCCAAAATGTCGATATTAATATTCCTCTCGGCTTATTTACCTGTATCACTGGTGTATCGGGCTCAGGCAAATCAACGCTCATTAATGGCACGCTCTATCCTGCTGCCGCGACAGCATTAAATGGCGCAACCACTTTAAAATCGGCACCGCACACCGCCATTGAAGGGCTCGATAAACTTGATAAGTGTATTGATATCGATCAAAGCCCAATTGGCCGTACGCCACGTTCAAATCCTGCAACTTACACAGGCATCTTCACGCCGGTACGCGAGCTGTTTGCTGGCACACAAGAGGCGCGAACGCGTGGCTATAAACCCGGACGCTTTAGCTTTAATGTCAAAGGCGGACGCTGTGAAGCCTGCCAAGGTGACGGCGTTATTAAAGTCGAGATGCACTTTTTGCCAGATGTTTACGTTCCCTGTGACGTCTGTAAAGGTAAGCGCTATAACCGCGAAACACTTGAAGTCACCTATAAAGGTAAAAATATTTTTGAAGTCTTAGATATGACAGCAGAAGATGCATTAGTGTTTTTTGATGCGATACCGTCCATTTCAAGAAAACTTCAAACACTGAAAGACGTAGGCCTAACTTATGTAAAACTCGGGCAAGCGGCAACCACTCTATCTGGCGGTGAAGCCCAACGGGTGAAGCTTGCTAAGGAATTATCCAAACGTGATACAGGACGAACACTGTATATTCTTGATGAACCGACAACCGGATTACACTTTGCTGATATACAACAGCTACTCACCGTACTTCACCATTTAAGAGATCGCGGTAACACCATCGTCATTATCGAACACAATCTCGATGTAATAAAAACCGCTGACTGGGTGGTGGATCTAGGTCCCGAGGGCGGCAGTGGTGGTGGGCAAATTATTGCCGAGGGAACACCCGAAACCATTATCAAACAGAAACAATCTCATACTGGTAAGTTTTTAAAACCACTGCTTAATCTACCTACAGGAAAAAAGACTGCAAGCAAAAAACCGGCCATTAAAAAAACGGCGACTAAGAAACCGGCAGCGAAAAAAGCCAAGGCAAAAATAAAAAAATGAGCGTCCTTCACTTCGAAGAGTCAATTTGAGTAAACAACCATTAGGCGACAAGGAATGTTGCCTCTGATTTTTTAGCACTATACATAGCTTCATCAGCCGATTTTAATAACTGCTCTGCGCTGGTACCGTTTTCGGGGTAGCATGCAATCCCAATGCTACAACCAACTTGAATACTTTCTCCAGAATAAAGCATCGGCTCAACTAGCGCAGAATAAACGCGCTCGGCAAAAATGCCTAAATGTTCAGACGACAAATCATCACCATCAACAATTAAAGCAAACTCATCACCACCAATCCGTGCTACGGTATCTGAAAGCCGCACGACTTCTAATAATCGTGCCGCCATCTCTTGCAACACGAAGTCACCTACTCGATGACCAAGATCATCATTAATCGGCTTGAAATTATCAAGATCAATATAGAGCAGCGCAACTTTAGAATTATTTCTTATGGAGCGATTTAAAGCTTTCTCTAATAAATCATCAAACATCATACGGTTATATAAACCCGTTAACGAATCGTGGGCCGCCAAGTATTCATAACGAATACGTTCTTCATCACGCTGCAATCGAAGTGAATGGTACATTTTATTCGTCGATGACATTATTGCGATCAACATAACAAAGGTAACCATCCAATTAGCATGCAAATGAACCATGCGGTAATCCATATCCATATATAAAGGCAGCTGGACCTCTTGAGCGCCAATCCATGCGGCTATCCAGTATGCCGATACCGTAAAAAGTCCAACCACTAAACCGGGGCCGTTTCCTAACAATACATAGGCAATTAAAATAGGCACCACTAATAAAGGGAACACAGGAGAAGACTCAACACCACCCGTGAGTAGTATCGAAAATGCAATGGACGAAAATAAAATAACCACAAGGAAGTAACTATTGAAAAGCAAACGGCCAAAAAAATGAAGATTCAATAAACAAATTGCTAATGCGCAAGCAAGTAATAGCGTGCTGAAGCCCGCGAAATTACGCGCGTCATCACTTAGTGCTGCAAAGAAAAAGAAATATCCTGAACTGACAATAAACGCTAACAATGCGGCGACTAAAATAAAACAAAGAACGCGTGCACGGTATAACGTTTCAAAATTAGACGCCAATTTATTACTGATCAAATGATCTAAATCCATAACCACACCAAACCTCAGCTTTCGTTATTGAAAAACAATTACAAACCAACAACACACCCCAATAAAGAGTCCGCTATGCTGCTATCACGACAGGTAGAATTATTTTTATAAACTGGGAGGTCTATCATCCAACAGCGAGCTAGAAAAAATCAGTGCCTAAATCGCTATGGAGAGGTGCAATGTATAACAATTGATAATAGCTCATATGTGAGCGAGAGATAGATTGAGTTGGCATTAAAAAAAAGTG
>DMZE01000100.1 GCA_003492055.1 Cellvibrionales bacterium | reverse complement strand
GCTAAATGTTTCCGCGATGAAGATTTACGGGCAGACCGACAGCCTGAATTTACTCAAATCGATATTGAAACCACGTTTATGTCTGAATCCGAAATTATGGATATGACAGAGCAATTGATTACTGAGTTGTTTGCCGAAGTCATGGATGTGAAGTTTGATCGCTTTCCTAAAATGCCTTATGCCGAAGCAATGCAGGATTACGGCAGCGATAAGCCCGATTTGCGTATTCCATTAAAGCTCGTCGATGTGAATGATTTAATGTCGACCGTTGAGTTTAAAGTGTTTAACGGTCCAGCTAATGATCCTGAAGGTCGTGTTGCTGCATTAAAAGTGACCGGCGGCAGTAAGTTAAGCCGTAAAGACATTGATGGCTATACCAAATTTGTTAGCATTTATGGTGCTAAAGGTTTGGCTTGGGTCAAAGTGAATGATCGCGCTGCTGGCCTTGAAGGTTTGCAATCACCTATTTTGAAGTTCATGCCCGATGATACTGTGCTGGCATTAATGGACCGATTAGAAGTAGAAGATGGCGATATTGTCTTCTTTGGTGCCGATAAAACCAACATTGTTAATGAGGCGCTTGGCGCATTGCGTTGTAAGTTGGGTGAAGACCTCAACTTATATACTTGCGAATGGGCACCGCTTTGGGTGGTTGATTTCCCGATGTTCGAAAAGACCGATAATGGTCAGTGGACAGCATTGCATCACCCATTTACCGCGCCATCATGCAGCCCTGAAGCACTTGAGGCTGATCCTGGTACGGCGTTATCGCAAGCCTACGACATGGTGCTTAACGGTACTGAGTTAGGTGGTGGTTCCATTCGTATCCATCGTGCCGAGATGCAATCAGCGGTTTTCCGTTTGTTGTCGATTAGTGAAGAAGAAGCGCAAGAGAAGTTTGGCTTCTTGTTAGATGCTTTAAAGTACGGTGCGCCACCGCATGGTGGATTAGCCTTTGGTTTGGATCGCTTAGTTATGTTAATGACCGGTTCTAACTCTATCCGTGATGTGATTGCCTTTCCTAAAACGCAATCGGCAGCTTGTGTAATGACGGAAGCGCCAGGCAATGTTGATAGCAAGCAATTGCGTGAGTTAAATATTAAATTACGCCAAGTTGAGAAAGAAGTAAAACCTGCTTAATGTTTGTGCTCTCTTTCTGCTTGGTTAAGCAGAAAGAGAGCTTATTCTTTTCTCACTCCTATTCTTTTAGTCCTTTTCTCTCACTCTTTCTTCGCCACGTTCTTTTCTTCTTCCTTTTTTTGTTATCTCACTCAGTGAATAAGTTAGGCCAAGCGTTTTTTATCTGTCTACTTTTTATTGGTCTACACCGAAGTATAAGAATGCTTGGTGCAAATCCTAAATAGCTGGGTATAATCACATGTGTTTTATTGATTAAGTAGGTATTGTTTTTAGTGATGAGTATGCTCTTTTGACGATTATTTTAGGGATTGATCCGGGGTCTCGCGTCACGGGCTATGGGCTTATCGTCGCCGATAAAGGTCAACCTAAATACCTTGCCAGTGGCTGTATTCGTATGCCAACCGGTGAGATGTCTGCGCGTTTATTAACCATTCATCAAAGTGTGACTGAATTAATAAGCCAATACGCCCCAGACCAAGCCGCAATAGAGCAGGTGTTTGTAGGCAAAAGCGCAAGTTCGGCATTAAAGCTAGGGCATGCACGTGGTGCGGCAATGTTGGCCATAGCCGCGGCAGATATTCCTCTAGGTGAATATGCGCCACGATCCATTAAGCAAGCGGTTGCCGGTACGGGTGCGGCCGATAAGACACAGGTGCAAGATATGGTGGTTAAATTACTGCGACTAAGTCAGTCGCCACCTTCTGATGCGGCAGATGCACTTGCCGTAGCGCTATGTCACACTTACAGCGATAATCCTTATGCGCAAATTCGCTAAGCACTTAACGTTAAGTGCTAGGTGTTAAGTTCTAGACCTTAAGCACTAAAATAGAAAAGCAGTTTTACGATCCATTTTTTTCGCCCTTAATATGATGATAACAATGCATGATTAGTTTTTTATCTGGCACTTTAATTGAAAAAACCGCGCCGTTTTTAACCATTGACGTTAATGGGGTGGGCTATGAAGTCCAAGCATCCTTAAATACCTTTTCTGTTCTTCCAAAAACGGGTGAAGCCATTCGTCTGCTCACTCACTTTGTGGTGAGAGAAGATGCGCAGTTACTTTACGGTTTTGCTGATTCTGCCGAGCGACAATTATTTCGCACCTTAATCAAGGTTAATGGCGTGGGTCCTAAATTGGCCTTAGCGATATTGTCAGGAATGGATGCGGCCTCTTTTAGTCGCTGTGTATTGGCGGGCGATGTCGTTGCCTTAACCCGTTTACCCGGTGTCGGTAAAAAAACCGCTGAGCGCTTAATTGTCGAAATGAAAGATCGCTTACGAGAGTGGCATCTAGAAACGGCCAGCTTGTTAGAGGGCGATATTGATGGTCAGGATGCCGGTGTTAACCAGTCGGTGATGTTGGCTGAAGCCGAGAATGCTCTGATTGCCTTAGGTTATAAACCGGTTGAGGCAAGTAAAGCATTGGCTAAGTTGGATTTATCGGCCATTGATAGCAGCGAGAGTGCTATTCGTGCCGCCTTAAAAACTATGCTTCAGCGTTAGTTTAGGAATACACCATGATAGAAGCTGATCGAATTATTGCCGGTGATGTTGCCGATGAAGAATACCAACATGATCGCGCATTGCGCCCCAAAATGTTGGCCGACTATATTGGTCAACCGGCCGTTTGTGAGCAAATGGAGGTATTTATAGGTGCTGCTCGTAATCGCAGTGAAGCCTTGGATCATACCTTAATATTTGGACCGCCCGGTTTAGGTAAAACGACCTTGGCGCATATTATTGCCAATGAATTAAATGTTGAGTTACATACCACTTCAGGTCCTGTTTTAGAGCGGCCGGGTGATTTAGCCGCCATGCTCACCAATCTCAGCAAAGATGATGTGTTGTTTATTGATGAGATTCACCGTTTGAGTCCAGTGGTAGAAGAAGTGTTGTATCCAGCAATGGAAGATTATCAGCTGGATATTATGATAGGCGAGGGCCCATCGGCACGTTCCATCAAGTTAGATTTACCCCCGTTTACATTGGTCGGTGCAACGACGAGAGCAGGTTCTCTAACGTCGCCGCTTAGAGATCGTTTTGGTATTGTTCAGCGCTTAGAATTTTATGGCATGGATGATCTTAGCCATATTGTGACGCGAGCAGCTTCTCTATTAGGCGTTGAAATTGAGAGTGATGGTGCGCGTGAAATTGCGCGCCGTTCACGCGGCACACCACGTATAGCTAATCGCCTATTGCGACGAGTGCGTGACTTTGCGGATGTAAAGCATGATGGCGTAGTGACGGCAGCGGTTGCTGATAGCGCATTAAATGTATTGAATATTGATCCGCAAGGCTTTGATCATATGGATCGACGATTATTGTTGTCGATTATTGAAAAGTTTGATGGCGGGCCAGTAGGCGTCGATAATTTAGCGGCGGCGATAAGTGAAGAGCGCGGCACCATAGAGGATGTGTTAGAGCCGTTTTTAATTCAGCAAGGTTTTATTCAGCGTACACCGAGAGGCCGTATTGCCACTCGCCGCGCCTACGAGCATTTTGGTTTGCCGGCGCCTCAGCGTGATGAATAGCGTTATTAATAGTAAAGATAATAGCCAGGGTAATAATAGCCAAGTGAGGTTTGTGGGTGTCATCTAACGTATCGACAACAGCGGTAGAGATTGTTATATCTGTACGTGTTTATATTGAAGACACAGATGCCGGTGGTATTGTCTATTACGTTAATTATCTTAAATTTATGGAGCGCGCCCGTACAGAATTAATGCGCAGCTTGGGTTATGGTAAGGCAGCCATTTTTGCCGATGATTTAATGTTTGTTGTGCATTCATTAAATGCCAATTATCACGCCTCAGCAACACTGGATGATGAATTACAGGTCACAGCTAAAGTGACAAAAGTTGGCAAAGTTGCTGTTGTGTTTGAACAAACGATTAGTCGTGGTGACCAAGTGCTTTGCAGCGGTGAAGTGAAAGTGGCTTGTGTGCGACGCAGTAATCAAAAACCTGCCAGTATGCCATCGCAGTTATTAGAGCAGTTAAGGTTTTAGTATTAGCGAAGAATTTAGTATTAGCGAAGAGCCAGTAGGTTATTTTTTTAAAAATCGTTTAATCAGTTAGGAGTAACAACGTGGGTGAACCACTGTCAGTTTGGAGCTTAGTACTCGAGGCCAGTTTGTTAGTGCAGCTAGTTATGTTGTCACTAATGTTAGCGTCGATTTTTTCATGGTCGATGATACTGCAGCGGGTTAGCGTATTTCGTCGTGCGCATCGTGAGCTTCTGGCGTTTGAAGATGAATTTTGGTCGGGTGTCGATTTAGGGCAGTTGTATCGTTCGGGCAGCAGCCGTGGAGAGACTGAATCGATTGAAGGTGTCGAAGCTATTTTTAGAGCCGGCTTTAAAGAGTTTTCTCGTTTACGTCAGCAAGACGGTATTGATTCTGATGCCATTATGGCGGGTGCTGAGCGCGCTATGCGTGTTGCATTGGCACGTGAAGAAGAGCATCTCGAACGTCATTTGCCGTTTTTGGCGAATGTAGGATCGGCGAGTCCTTATGTGGGTTTATTTGGCACCGTTTGGGGTGTAATGGGGGCGTTTCGTGGTTTAGCGAATACGCATCAGGCAACTTTGGCTTCGGTGGCGCCAGGTATTTCTGAAGCGTTAATTGCGACAGCGATGGGCTTATTTGCGGCCATTCCTGCTGTTATTGCTTACAACCGATTCTCTGCGCGCGTTGATATGCTTAGCAATCGCTATGAAAATTTTGCCGATGAATTTACCGGCATATTGCATCGTCAGGTTCATACAGTGCCTAAAGCATAAAGCGTTGTTGATAAAAATCGCTGCTTATAAAGAGAGAGACACCTAGCCACATGTATAAAGTGATGCTCATACAATGACACGTAGAAAAAATAAGCGTAAGTTAATTGCCGAAATTAATGTTGTGCCCTATGTGGATGTGACTTTAGTTTTGTTGATTGTTTTTATGGTTACGGCGCCTTTGTTAATGCAGGGTGTTGATGTTGACTTGCCGCAGGCTCCATCGGCCCCCATTGATGAGCGATTAGAAGAGCCTTTAATTGTATCTATTAAAGCGGATGGCAGCTTATATATTAATTTAGGTGGCAAACCAGATAAAGCGGTAGCGATGGATGCCGTGGTCGATCGCGTTAAAAAAATTCTGCAACAAAAACCCAAAACACCGGTATTGGTTTGGGGTGATAAAAAAATCCCTTATGGTGAAGTGGTCAGGCTTATGACAGCGTTGCAAGGTGCCGGTGCATCCTCTGTTGGCTTGGTGACTGAAACACCGTGATGCATGACCTACGTTATTTAAGTGCAATGTACTTCGCTATTCTAAGTGCAAAGCTCTACGCTATTCAACGTGCAGAGTGCTTTGACTCGTGACTGATTCTCGTGGCTATTGGCTTCCCGTCTTTATTACTGTCGCCATGCATTTGGGGTTGTTTTTTGTCTTGACGAATGACTGGACACTGCGCGCAAAACCACTCTCTGTTGTCGAGCCCATAAAAGCAGTACAGGCGACATTGGTTACGCTAAAAAAAGAAAAGCCTAAGCCTCGACCTGTTAAGCCCAAAATTAAGCCAAAACCTAAGCCTAAGCCAAAACCCATCGTTAAACCCAAGGTCGTTAAGCCATTAATAAAAGAGGTCCCTAAACCCGATCTTGAAAAAATTAAGCGCGAAGAAGAGGCGCGGAAAAAAGCTGAGAAAGATAAGCAGCGACTCGCTGATGAGCAAGCGCTTGCGGCGATGCTTGATGATGAAGATGCTGAGATGCAGGCGGATGATGATGCCAGTATTATTGCCCAGTACACAGCGATGATTTCTCAACAAATGCATCAGCGTTGGAAATTGCCACCCAGCGCCAGACGTAATATGGTTGCCTTGGTTAGTATTCGCATGGTACCTACTGGCGAGTTGGTGGCGGTGACAGTGACACAGAGTAGTGGTAATGAGGCTTTTGATCAGTCCGCTATTTTGGCTGTGCAAAAAGCGGGGCGCTTTGCTTTTATGCAAGGCATGCCGAGCCGTTTATTTGAAGCGCATTTTCGTGAATTTACTTTTCGATTTTCACCAGAGGATTTAAGGTTGTGATGGGATTTTTTAAAGCAATTGCAGTAATGAGTGCTGTAATGTTTAGTCAGTTAGTGGCCGCAGATTTAGTGATTGAGGTAACCGATTGGGTTAAGGATCCGACTAAAATTGCGATTGTTCCGTTTCGACACGAAGGTGTGGCTATTGATCAAGATATGGCGGCAGTGGTTGCAGCCGATTTAACGCGCAGCGGTCAGTTTGAGGCTTTGTCGCGCGATGCTATGTACAGTTCGCCGAGTAAGGCTAATGAAGTTCACTACCGTGATTGGCGTGCGTTGGGTGTCGATTATTTATTGATTGGTCATTCACAGGCAACGAATAAAAGTGTGACTGTAGAGTACGAATTATTTGATGTGCATCGTCAAAAGAGTTTAATTAAAAGTCGAGTCGGTAATCGCAAAGGATCAGAGAGAGCGGTGGCGCATAAGGTCAGTGATTCGGTTTATCAAAGGTTAACCGGTATTGCAGGCGCTTTTTCTACGCGGATGCTTTATGTGTCTGTTAAGACTTTTCCGGCTAAAAATAAAAACACACCCAAGCAGGCTTATCAATTAATTCTTGCCGATGCCGATGGGGCTCGTGCGCGCGAAATATTAAAAAGCAGTGAGCCAATTTTATCGCCTTCTTGGTCGCCCGATGGAAAACAAATTGCCTATGTTTCATTTGAGAGTTCGCGACCCGCTATTTACCGACAAGTGATAGCCACGGGTGAGCGAGAAAAGCTGACTAACTTTCGTGGTTTAAATAGTGCACCGTCTTGGTCGCCCGATGGTAAGCGCTTGGCAATGGTGCTTTCGAAAGACGGTAACCCTGAGTTGTATGTCATGGAAGTGGCGACACGAAAGCTACAACGTATTACTAAAAACTCGGCTATTGATACCGAGCCGAGTTGGATGCCCGATGGCAAATCATTGATTTTCACGTCTGATCGTGGAGGGCGACCGCAAATTTATCGCGTTGATTTAAGCAGCGGTGCAACCAAGCGAATAACGTATACGGGGGCGTATAATGCCAAGGCCAGTTTAATGGCCGATGGTAAAAGTATGGTGATGGTCCATCGCGATGACAGTGGCTACCATATTGCCTGGCAAGAGTTGGCGACCGGCCGGTTAATTATTTTAACCAGCTCTTCGCTGGATGAGTCGCCGAGTCTTTCACCCAATGGCAGTATGTTGCTTTATGCGACA
The DNA here is from genome assembly GCA_003492055.1 of Cellvibrionales bacterium. GTDB lineage: Bacteria > Pseudomonadota > Gammaproteobacteria > Pseudomonadales > UBA7434 > UBA7434. The sequence continues at coordinate 3,828 of DMZE01000100.1, read as the reverse complement.
AAGTATCAGGGTCGAGGCGTATTGGCGGCGGTATCACTCGACGGTGGGGTTAGATTTCGATTACCCTCGCCATCCAGTGATGTACGCGAGCCAGCTTGGTCACCTAACTAATTCAACCTATCTCTCTTAGATGAGGTCTGATTCGACATAAATAGCTTTTGTATTCAGTATTTAATGTTCAATGTTGGGCACTTGTTCAGTAATAGTGAGTCTATTGGAGGCATATTGTAAAAAAATTGTCTCATAGGTCGCATTTTTAGCGCCGTTTAAAAAAATGTTTGTAATACATACCCTTTAGAGCATTGCATGCCGTGATAATCGCTTTACAATACCACTCTTAATCTATTTTATGCCGTTATCCATTCACACAACAGTGAGTACAATCGTGATGAAAAATAAGCTAATGTCTGTTTCTACTTCTATCGTTAAAAAAAGTCTTTTCCTAGCTATTGTGGTGAGTTTGATAACTGCATGTGCTTCTAATAAACAGCAAGAAGCTGATGCAGCCGCTGCTGCTGAAGCTGAAGCCGCCGCTGCAGCCGCTGCCGTTGCTTCTGCTGCTGCAGATGCTGCCTCGGTTGAAGTATCAATTGATACCGCTGCCAACTTAGAAAGCGTGTTCTATTTTGAATATGATCAATCTTCTTTGACTTCTGCAGCACGTGCAGCGCTTGATGCACAAGCATCGGCTCTTCGTGACACTGCAGACAATGTTCGCCTTGAAGGTCATGCTGATGAGCGTGGTTCACGTGAATATAACTTAGCGTTAGGTGAGCGTCGTGCAAAAGCCGTTGCTGATTACCTAGCCATTCAAGGTGTTTCGCGATCACGCGTTGAAGTTGTCAGCTACGGCGAAGAGCGTCCTATATCATTACGAAGTGATGATGCCGCGTATAGCTTAAATCGTCGTGTTGAACTGAAATAAAGACTATTGAGCTCAGTAACACTTTTTAAAAGTATTACTGAGTTTCATGTTTGTGAAGGGTGCTGTCGTCGTATAACAGTTATGCATTCTTCGCTTTAATAAAGCTCCAATAACCTGATGGTAGTTCGATGATGAACATGGCTAATAATGCTGTTGTTGAATTTATGAGCGAAAAAACAATCACAATAAATGCTAAGTCTGCTATGTCGGGCTTGGCATTTTTGCTTATACGGCCTTTTACATTGGCTGGTCTGCTTATTGTGTCGTCGCTGTTTTTCTCTTCTTTTGCGTTATCCCAAATTGAAGTGGTCGAAGCTGAGCCAGCGATAATTACCGATAGCCGTTACCCGCGAGCGCGAGAAACATCGGTAGACACTAAGGTGAAAGCGTTTGATAATTCAATGAATGAGCCGCCACCGCCCATTTCATCAAGTTCAGATACGGGTAATGCAGGGCTTTTTGTTCAATTGCAAGATTTACAAGCTGAAGTAAGAGAGTTGCGTGGTTTGCTTGAGCAGCAAAGCTATTTGATTGAGCAAATAAGTCAAAAGCGTATGGATGATTACCTTGATCTTGATCGCAGAATTGGTGAGTTGAGTCAGTCGGTATTATCAACTGCGCCAATTAAGTCTAATTCAGGTAGTAATAAGCCCGGTACTAATACTAGTAGTAATTCGACAGCGACCCAAAAATATTCAACAGCCAGTGTAAAGAGTACTGTCCCCACAAAGGTTGCTAGTACCTCCAATACATCGTCATCGAAGGTAATTGCCGTTTCATCCAACAGCGACATTGCTAAAAAGGCCTATCGTGCTGCATCCCAGAAAGTAAAAGATCGCCAGTTTGATGAGGCGCGTGTTTCATTGGTGGCTTTTATTAAAGCCCACCCTAATTCACATTATGTGCCCAATGCTTATTTTTTGCTGGGTGAGCTCTATTATCTAGATTCTGATTTATCAAAAGCCAAGCAATCATTTGATGCGTTAATAAAGCAGTACCCTAAACATCGAAAAATTGCCGATGCGAAATTTAAGTTAGGCAAGGTTTATCATCAGTTAGGTGATAATGATTCTGCGCGTATCATGCTGGAATCGGTATTGAATGATTATCCCGGTAGCACAGCAGCAAACCCCGCGCGCGAATACCTTAATAATAGTCTGCGCTAGTTTTTATCGATACGAATCATCGTATCGATATTCTCATTAATAAGTTCATCTGCAATTCTAACAGGCACTAACACTATGGCTGATTCTGAGTCTAACAATTCTAATATGTCGCCTTTAGCCAGTGACTTAACCCTGCGTCTCACCGAGATTTTTTGTTCGCTACAAGGCGAATCATCTTGGGTGGGTTTACCGACGGTTTTTGTTCGTCTTACGGGCTGTCCGTTGCGCTGCGTTTATTGTGATACCAGTTATTCGTTTCATGGGGGTGAATCTGTGCCTATGGATGAGGTGCTGAGCCGTATAGAGTCTTATCAAACTAAGCATATTTGCGTTACTGGTGGCGAGCCATTGGCACAAAAGTCCTGTATTAAGCTGCTTAAAACGCTTTGCGATAAAGGTTATAAGGTGTCGTTAGAAACCAGTGGTGCCATGGATATAGCCGAGGTGGATGCGCGAGTTAAGCGCATTGTTGATTTAAAAACGCCTGCCTCAAAAGAAATGAGTAAAAACCGTTACGAGAATATTGCGCTATTACAGAACCATGATGAAGTGAAATTTGTTATTTGTAATCGCGAAGATTACAACTGGGCAGTCGCTACGATTGAGCAATATCAGTTACACAGTAAGGTCGACAATGTGTTGTTCTCACCGGTCTTCGATGTTGAAGGTGAAAGTACTAGAGAGCAGGATTTTACTGAACAGCGCTTAGCGGACTGGATTTTAGAAGATAAGCTGGCCGTGCGTATGCAGCTACAATTACATAAATTGATTTGGGGAAATCAGCCAGGGCGATAATATGACAGCAATAGATCCATCCATAATAAAATCATCAACAACAAAAAAAGCCATTGTCTTGGTTTCAGGTGGCCTTGATTCGGCCACCGTTTTGGCAATGGCCATTGCTCAAGGTTATGAATGCCATACGCTAAGCTTTGATTATGGCCAGCGACATAGGGCTGAGTTACAAGCAGCTGAGCAATTATCGGCTGCCAGTGCGGCGGTTGAACACCGAGTAATTAGCTTTGATTTGGGTGTCATAGGGGGCTCGGCGCTAACAGACTCGGCTATAGCCGTGCCAGAGTCGCCCACCGAAGGTATTCCCATTACTTACGTGCCAGCGCGAAATACCATATTTCTGAGTTTTGCATTGGGTTATGCCGAAGTGGTTGATGCTAGCGCTATTTTTGTAGGTGTTAATGCGGTCGATTATTCAGGTTACCCCGATTGTCGCCCAGATTACATCGCTGCCTATCAAATTATGGCCGATTCGGCGACTAAGGCTGGGGTAGAAGGGCATGGGGCAAAAGTACATGCGCCATTAATTGATATGAGTAAGTCTGATATTGTTAAGGAAGGTGTTCGTTTAGGTGTCAATTATGCAATGACAGTATCCTGTTATCAGGCAAATGCCGATGGGGAAGCCTGTGGTAAATGTGACAGTTGCCGCTTGAGAGCCGAGGGTTTTAAGGCTGCTGGTATCGCCGACCCCACGCGTTATGTTTAATTGGCGAGTGGATGGGTAAATTAGTGCGAGATTCCCTTAATTTATCGCTAAAAACCCTTGTGTTTTGTGTGCTGGCGGTTAATATAGCGCCCCTCTAATCGAGTAGCATTAATCTGTTTATATTACAGGCTAAAGCAGCATTGTTGGCAATATTGTTTGCCGATAAGATTAGACCTTTGCTCCGCTCAATGAGTAGATGCAAAATTGTTTCGGGTCGTTAGCTCAGTTGGTAG
>DMZE01000210.1 GCA_003492055.1 Cellvibrionales bacterium | reverse complement strand
GTCGGGCCACCCCCGACGACCTTGACCTTAAAACTTAAACCAATAAAATAAAAATCCAGAATATAAAACCACTATAAAATATTGATGATCTAAAAGGGTTCTAAGAAACTAATCAATACCCTATTGACCAATCAAATCATTAATCAATGCCTTATTTGCATTACTCCGCTCCTGCGAAATAGACGAAATATTATAAACAGAAACCGGATCCGTCTTGCCACGAATCTTAATCGTCTTATGACTGTCCACACTCAGCGTATGCTTCTCTAACAGCGCATCATGACACTGCTCTTGAATAATAATCTGCCCCGCGTTAGCTTCATTACAAAGCCTTGACGCCAAATTAACCGAATCACCAATCACCGTATATTCCAAACGATCTTTCGATCCCAGTAACCCGGCAAGCATTTCGCCACTATTAATGCCAATGCGTAAATGAATCGGAACCAAACCCTTATCAATGCGTTTTTTATTAATTCGCTCGGTTAGCTCTTGCATCAGCAATGCACAACACACAGCATGGTATTGATGATCTTCATCGGCTTTGGCAGCGCCAAAAACAATCATTACGCAATCACCTAAAAACTTATCGACGGTGCCATAATGCAGTTTTGCGCAAGAAGCGTAGTAACCAAAGTATTCATTTAAAAGGCCACTCACTTCTTCGGGTGACATTTGTTCCGACATTTGTGTAAATCCAACAATGTCAGCAAATAGTGCAGTGGCTTGTACGTTCTCGCCTTTAAAGTTGACATTGTCTAGTTCGCTAATAATTTTATTCGCTACGTCAGGATCCAAAAAACGGCCTAATACATTTTCAACTTCAGATTTACGTGCTAAATCTTTACTCATTCGATTTAGTGATTGAATTAACTGTCCCAGCTCATCATTGCGGCGTTCAGGAATAAACGTTAAATCACCTTTGTGAATGTTGGCTGCAACATTGGCAATATATTTTAATGGCGCCGTTACATGTCGACTCATAAAGAAAATAATGGTCGTCAATAATAAACACAGGGCTGCCGTAGTGGTAAACAGCGTGTAAGCCATTTGCTCAAAATGCCCCATTAACGATGACTCATTAAATACGGTAACCGCATAGCCGCCTGTGGCGCCTCTGAATTTAATAGGATGAGAATAGATAACACCATAGTCGAACTTTGAAACGTTCTTTGATGTGTTAGATATCTGTGTTTGAAATTGCTCAGCAGGGAAAAGAGATTTGGTTTTTCTTAAATCACTCGCTGTTCTGCTAGGCATAATGCCAGATACGGCAATAGCTTCGCCGCGATGATTAAAAATACCTGAGCCAATAAAATTGTTATCGAGCGCCACTTGATTAATTAATACAGCCAACTCCATTTTGGCATCGGCAAATAAGGGTTCGATAGCGCTGGCTGCCACTTGTGCTGTAATCACTCTGGCAAATTGATCCATCTGCTTTTGTTGAAAATTGCGATGCGCATCAATCATGATGTAGGCAAGCACAATCATGCCAAAGAGAAGGGGGAGTAGAAAATAGGCTGAGACTTTTAGCTCAATAGGAAAGCGAATACTGGGTGCACCAATAGGCTCAAGTTGTGGCTTGCTGCGAGGTTCACGCCTGCGCTCAGGTCGCTCCGATTGAGTGCGTGCTCGACGTTGGTCACTGCGGGTATTGGATGCTTCTTCACGCCTATCAGACCGACTACCTTCTCTGGCATCGCTGCGTCGTCTTTGATGTTCAGGTTGAGTGTTTTCCACAACGGTATTCCACGACTGAGATAATCGGTGTCTTATTTTAGACGGCTAAAAAATATTTGGCTTGTAGGGACTCATTCGGTATTTATCAGCGTTAATGTTTAGTTTGTAGTTGATAAGCAGGCCAAATGTTTAAACTGTGAGCTGTCTCACAATCATTTTGGCTACTAGTAACCTTAGTTGATTTACCATGATTTGCGACCGATAAGCGCAATTATTGACTATTTTTTATTCAAGTCTTTGTCTGAAGAGGGTTTTTGGATAAAGTTTTACAGTCGTAATCAATTATTGCCTTGCAATGCGGTCATAAGAGGAGCCGAATAGCCGATGGTATAAGTGTGAGCTTAGAGCGGGTTAGCCGCCGTCACCTTTACTTTAGGGTATGTCATTGTATTTTTAATTGGATCAAATAGGGGATTGTATGAAAATCGTATTGAAATCGTTGATTGTTATATTCACCACATTTGTTTTAGTTGCTTGTAATAGCGACGATAACGGATCGGATGGGGTTAGTGGTGCATTAGACAGTATTGGTGGTGCACTTGATAGCGCCACAGAAAGTGCTGGCGATATGGTTGATAGTGCGTCTGACGTTGTTGGCGATGCTGTCGATAGTGCTTCGGATGCTGTTAGTGATGCTGTTGATAGCGCCTCTGATATGGCTGCGGATGCTGCTGACTCTATTGGCGATGTGTCCTCTGATGTGGGCGACGAGCTGAGTAGTGAGCTGAGTGAAGTTGATGCTGCTGATGTGGAAGTTGATACATCAGCTATTGATGATGCGAAAGCCGAAATGGATGCTTTGATGAAGTAGCAGCTTTATTGAGCTAGTGGCTTTATTAAAGTAACTCCTTTATAGAAGTAACTTTTTTATTGGAGTAACGTTTTTATTGAAGCAGCGCCGTTTATTCGGTAAGTGATTCAATAATAAAATGCTAACCGGCATACTATTAAAAAAATTATGCCGGTTTAGCAATAAAAAAATCATTAATCCATACCCATTTTTTTACGTCGCAACATACCTAATCGGCGGGCTAATACTTGCATATCTTCTACCGTGTCAGACTCATCCATAATTTCCAAGCCCAGCAAATTTTCGAGAATATCCTCTAGCGTGATAATACCTTGTGTATCGCCGTATTCGCTAACCACCAGCATAATATGTACTTTGCTACTAATAAACGTTTCAAACGCCTGCAGTAACGAAAAGGCATCCAGTATCGCGCCTAGTTCGCGTCGATAATTCTTTAGGGCTGTCTCACCGTGCCCATCATTTTGCGCAATTAACAAATCATCACGCAACACAAAGCCGGTTATTTTATCGCGGTCGGTATATATGGGAATACGCGAAAACATTTTACGGTTTTGCTTACCCAGCAAATCGTTAATGGTGCTGTCTTCATGCATTGCGAATACCACCGAGCGTGGTGTCATAACATTACGTACGGGTGTTTCGCCGAGTAAGAATAAATTCCGCAGCACAACCGATTCGTTTTTATCCAGTTGGCCTTCTTGCTCGCCAAGTTTAGCCATGGCAGAAAACTCTTTGCGACTAAAGCCTTGCAGCTTGGGCTCGCGCGATAGGCCTTGGGTTAATTTATTCGAGAGTAAAACAAAAGGGTATAACAGACGAATTAAAAAGCGCAGAGTATAAGCGGTTATGGGCGCTAGCTTACGCCAATAGTGAGCCCCTAAAGCTTTGGGAATAATTTCAGAAAATATCAGAATAACTAAAGTAAGAATGGCAGAGAAAATACCTAAATAGACGCTGCCAAAAATTGCTGCAGCTTGTGCGCCGGCGCCAGCAGCGCCCATGGTATGGGCAACTGTGTTTAGGGTTAAGATAACCGCGAGAGGGCTATTAATGTCTTCTTTGAGCTCTCGCAGCACGCTGCCGTAAGCTTTGTCTTCTTGTTCGGCGTTAACAATAAAGGACGTAGAGACACTTAATAGCACCGCCTCTGCAATGGAGCAGAGAAACGAAAAGCCAACAGCAATAAAGATAAAAGTCGTTAGTAATAGCATGGTTGCTATTGTGCCGAATAAATTGAAGAAATGACATTTAATTTGCGCGTTTTTAATGCTTATTCAATTCGCAACTTATTTTGGGGGGAAGTGTCTTTGATTGCTTGGTATATAAAGTTTTAACACTGATCTTGAAATTAGAGCCTAAAATTCATTACCTATATGAAAATGACACAGTCTGAAAAAAATATAGAGAGGCTTTTTCTGTCAATTGGTATTGCTATCAATAAGGTGCCTGAAGACAGTGAAAAAACTCCAGATTATTCTTTTTCAATAAATGGACAATCAATTTACCTAGAAGTAAAAGAAATCGAAGAAAATGAAGAAGAGAGAATAATACTGCGTAAGCTAGATGAGCTAGATGAGCTAGATGAAATCCAAAGCTATGAATCAAAGGAAAACGAAAACAGGTTTAGGTCAGGGATCTCTAAAGGTAACAGACAATTAAAGAAACGTTGTAAAAATGGAGAGCCAGGGCTAGTGGTTATCCAAGATCTCCGCTCATTTTTTACAAAAAGCTTCAATCCGCAAGAAGAGATGAAGCAGGCAATGTTCGGTGATCATGTCACTTGGTGCTCGGTTCCAAATCAGTATAACCAATATCACTCAAGGGTAGTCGCTGATAACTTTGGTCGTAATAGAACTACAACAGATAAGAAAAACACAACGATAAGTGCGGTTGCGTTGTTGTTTGAAAACTATGAAACGAGAGAGCTAACTTTATTAATCCACCACAATCCACATGCCA
>DMZE01000292.1 GCA_003492055.1 Cellvibrionales bacterium | reverse complement strand
ATAGTCAATTGTCATGTTGTTCGGGTGTCGCTATTCATACACCAGGACATACGCCAGGCTCAGTTAGTTTTCGGTTTGAGTCACAGAAGTTATTAGTGGCTGGTGATACCTTATTTAAACGCTCAGTAGGGCGGACTGATTTTCCAGGTGGTGACTTCGATACGATTGAAAAATCGATACGCGAACGACTCTATACTTTGTGTGATGATGCCACGGTTATTACTGGCCATGGCCCCTCGACCACTATTGCTGGGGAGCGAGCTGAGAATCCTTTTGTAAGTGGTTGATTTGTAACTAATAAGATTGTTTTTTTCATCTGCGTAATCAGTTTTATCCACAGGCTAGATCTTTTATCCTGTGTCTTGCCTGTTAAGCACTCTTTTTATGCCTACTTAATATAGATAGACATCGTGCTGTAAACTTCATACAGTTTGTTTTTAATACAATAATTCTAAGAAAAGCCTGCCATGATTCTATTCATTAGGCTTTATAAGATTGAATCGCTGCGGTAAATAGACTTGATAATAATAAGATCTAAACGCTCTTCTTTTATATTGCTTCACTCATCAATACTTATGATGGGTTTATTGCTGCCTGCTTTATCAATAGCCGACATTAAACAGGATTTAGGGTATACCGAGTTAGCCAGTGTATTGGGGGCATCCTTACCCGATGGCGCGACTGTTGCTGTGTTACAGGTTGAAGCGGGAGATAATTTTGCGCCGGATACTGCTAATACACAGTTTGTAGGCAAAACCTTTCAAGATCTAAGTGATCCGGTATCAGCTGCACCCAGTGGGCATGCTACGGGGGTTGGGTATAAGTTTTATGGCTTAACTTCATCGATGACACCGGCAATTACTGACATTACTATTTATGGTGTCGATTCCTTTCTGTTTGATTTTCTTAACTTTGGTACATCGGCAAGTCCAGAATCGCTCACTAGTAGGGTGGCTAATCATAGTTGGGTAGGGGGGCATTTCGTAGATAGTGATAACAATGAAGTGCTTTCATCAACATCTAATGCTTTACGTCGTATTGACTGGCTGGCTGACGAAGATGAATTTATTCAAGTGGTGGCACCCAATAATGGTACATCTGGTATAAAGCCGTTACTGACTACGGGCTATAACGTCATTACAGTTGGGCGAACGGATGGGAGCCATCTCACCTCGGTTTCGACTATTGATAATGTCTATGTCGCAGACCGCTCAGCAATTCATTTGGTAGTGCCAGAATCTGCGACGAGTAGAACGGCTCCTTATGCAGCATCATCAGCGGTAATAATGATTGAGGCAGCACATGAGAATACAGCTTGGTCTCAAGGAAGTACTAATAACCGTAATGGCGCTGTTATTTATAACGCCGAGCGCAGTGAAACAATAAAAGCCGCATTGTTGGCGGGTGCCTCGCGCTTCACCTTTAATACTTCAACGTCAGCTAATATCGAAGACTATAGGGTAGATGCTGCTAACCAAACCGATAATGGCTTAGATTGGCGTTATGGTGCAGGTCAGCTCAACATTAATAACAGTTATAAAATTTTGGCAGCCGGTGAGCAGGCGAGCATTCAGGAGGGCGGTGATGCCATCGTCTTAATGGAAGGCTTTGATTACGTGCCAAAATTTGGTGGTAGGCGCGGTTCTGATACCTTGGCTGAATACAATTTAGGTACAGCAGCGGGGAATCAATTTTTTGCAGCTTCCCTTGTTTGGAATTTAGATGTGGGTGGTGGTACTAGCTTTTTTAGCTCATTAGCGACGTTAAGAGATCTGAATCTCTATTTGGTTGATACCACGGGCGGGGTAGATACGATTGTTGCTAGCTCCTTAAGCAGTATTGATAATACTGAGAATGTTTGGTTTGAGTTAACGGCAGGGCGTGATTATCAAATCCGCGTTGAGAGCGAAGGTGCCGATTTCGAGTGGGATTATAGTGTTGCCTGGCAGGCTGTGGATTTTGTTGATAGTGATGCTGATGGGGTGTTTGATCATATTGATAGTGATGCGCAAGACCCTTGTGTGCCGGCGGTATTTGTCAGTGCTTGTAATGCAGACAGTGATAATGACGGGCTAACTGATTTTGTCGAAGGAGAGGCTGCAGATACTGATCTTGATGGCGTGTTGGATTATTTAGAGTCGAATATTGTCGATACTGATGGTGACGGTACGTTTGATCAGTTAGATGTGGCGAATAGTGATCCTTGCATCCCGACGGTTTTTGTTAGCGCCTGTGCTGCTGATAGTGATAATGATGGGTTGACGGATTTTGAGGAAGGCGAAGCTACTGACACAGATGGTGATGGCGCGTTGGATTATTTGGAGTCGAACCTATTGGATGAAGATGGTGATGGCTTTGTTGATCAGCAGGATATTTCGAATGATGATCCCTGTGTGCCGACGGTTTTTGTTTTGGTGTGTGACACGGATACGGATGGTGATGGTTTAACGGATTTTGCTGAGGGTGAGAGTACGGATACGGATGGTGATGGTGAGTTGGATTATTTAGAGTCGAATTTGCTTGATGATGATGGTGATGGCTTTGCTAATCAGGTGGATGTTTGGAATGACGATACTTGTATGCCTGATGCTTCGCAGTGTACTTATGATATTCCGATGTTGCCGATGATTGGGCAGGTTTTGTTGGCGGTGAGTTTGGTGGGGTTGTGGCGACGGGCTTAAACTAGAGTTATCAGGGTCGTCGGGGATGGGCTGACATGCCCGAGTCTAGGTTTTTAAGCTTTATTTGATAGTGTTTTTATATTCTGGATTTTTAGTTTATTTTTCAATCAAGACCGTCGGGGGTGGCCCGACATGCCGAGGCTGTAAATAAATTTGTGT
>DMZE01000213.1 GCA_003492055.1 Cellvibrionales bacterium | reverse complement strand
CGACGACCTTGACCTTAAAACTCAAAAAAAAACAAACACTAAAAAACCAATGAATAAAACTTTACACCAGATTTTTTGACCTTGACCTTGACCTTAAAAAAAGTTCGAAAGAAAAAACTTTTCTATCACCCAATAAAAAACCCGATGACTTCCGCCACCGGGTTTAAAAACAAACCAAAACAGCTCGTCTTAGTCTTCTTTAACAACCAACGTAATAGCAATACCTTCTTTCGCTTGCTGAGCCGCATCAGCAACCGCCGCATAAGTATTTGCCTTCGCTTCAGAATGCGCACTAATAATAACCGAACCCTTAGGGTTCTCAGCTAATTTGCGTTGAATCACCGAACGTACCGAGCGGATATCGACGCGACGGTTATCAACCAATATTTCACTCGACGCATTAATATTAATTAAAACGTTTTGGTTCTCAGTAGGAATATCCACTTCAGGTGCATCATCAGGACGATTGATCTCAAGACCATACTCTTTAATAAACGAGGCGGTAACAATAAAGAAAATCAGCATGATAAAAACAACATCGAGCATCGGTGTTAAATCGATTTCGGATTCGTCTTCATTTGCGGCAGCGTGACGTGTGCGTGACATGTATTACTCCAACTCATAACTATCGAAAAAAGAGGTCGTCTTGCTTGGCGTTACTGGAAAATCCGCCCCTATGACCCTTGTTTAGGCGGCGTATGGTATAGATTTACCAGCATAAATAAAAGGGCTTTTAGCTAAAGTCTTGGCCTCAGATGTTAAAATGCCGCCCCATTATTAGACAGTGATTTTACTTCGCGTTCTTGTATATCATTCAAAATCAGGAATAAACACGGGATTAGCAGTAGCGTGATCACCGTGGCAAAGACAATGCCAAAGGCCAGTGAAATAGCCATAGGCTGGATAACCTGCGCCTGTAAACTGGTTTCTAGTAGCATCGGGAATAAGCCAAAAAATGTTGTTAAAGAGGTGAGTAGAATGGCTCTAAAGCGGCGTTTACAAGAGGCTAGCACGGCATCCGTTATCGATTGCCCTTCGGCGCGTTGTTGGTTAACCGCATCGGTAAGAATTAGGCTGTCATTAACGGCGACGCCAATAAGAGCAATCACGCCAAAGAATGACATCATTGAAAAGGCTGTATCCATAATCAAATGCCCGGCAATGGCGCCAATTAGGCTAAAGGGGATAATAGCCATAATAATTAATGGCTGAGTATAAGATTTAAGCGGAATGGCTAGTAGCGCATACACCGCGATAATCGCTAGTATAAAGCCTTGGGTTAAACCATTAACAATATCGGCCGAATCTTTAGCTTCGCCTTCCATTTCAAAACGCAGGCTGGGGTATTTGGCTATTAGTTGAGGAAAGTCATGGGTAATGATTTGGCGGCTAATGGCATCGGGGTTAAAGCTCAGCTTATCAACTTTGGCTGAAATATTAACCGCGCGGCGGCCGTTAATTTTTTCTATCGAGGCGTAGCTAGGCTGGCTGGTAATGTCGGCGACAGAATAAAAAGGTACGGTGTCGCCACTCATGGTGCGAATAAACATGGTATCTAAATCGGCTAATGCTTTTCTATCTTCGCGAGGATAGCGCACCATCACTTTGACTTCGTCAGTGCCGCGCTGGATACGCTGTGCTTCTATGCCATAAAAGGCATCGCGTACCTGGCCACCTAAATCGCTTAGGCTAAGTCCAAGCGCTTCGGCTGACGGTTTAATATTCAGTTTTAACTCGTCGACTTGGTTGTTGAGCGAGCTTTTGCTGTCATAAACACCTTCATAACTGGCAATAATTTGTTCTAATTCAGTGCTCGCTGCCACCAACTCTTCTCGCGTATCGGCAGAAATATTAAAAGAAATGGGGTCGCCAAGCATTTCTTCTGCCGCTCGAAAAACTAGACTTTTGGTGCCAGTAATATCACCGGCATTTTTTCGCCAGCGTTGGATAATTTCATAGCTATCAATACTGCGATGTTCAACCTTGGTTAGCTCCAGCATAAACTCGGCATAGTCGCCGGGTGTACCCCAAGTATAAAAATGTTTGATAAAGCCATTGGTATCACCCGAGTCTTGAATATAGTCTTGGTTGGCTTGGTAGAGTGCCTCAGTAATTTGGTCGACGGCGTTTTCTGTTTGGCTATTGGGCGTGCCTTCGATCATTTCGACTTTTGCGCCGAGAATTTCAGACGGCACATTGGGCATCACTACTAGCAAGACAATGCCGCTGGCAAGAATGCCACCGGTAATAATTAAGGCGCCAATAAACGATGCTAAGGTGGTGTAGCGATTCACCAGACAGCGTTTTAAAAATGGCAGGTACAGTTGGTCGATAAATTGATTGAGCTTAACGTTAGTGCGCGCAGAAAAACGATTAGTCCGCTGGCTAATGGCAGTAAGCAAAGGTATTTGTGTGAGGCGTGAGTGAGCAATATGCGCAGGTAGTATGAGTTTTGATTCGAGCAGTGAAAACAATAAGCAAAAAATCACTACCCATCCCATTGCGGCCGGAAACGGCGCAAAGACACTGTCCAGTGTGACTGTCGGCAAAAATGACACGACGGTAGTTAGTACGCCAAATGTTGCGGGTATAGCAACACGCTTTACGCCTTTTATGACGGCGTTAAGATTATGGCCATCTTTGTTTGTGGTTGAATCAATGCTTTCACCAATAATAATAGCGTCATCTACCATAATACCTAACACAGTAATAAAGCCGAATAAGCTAATCATATTGAGTGAGACATTAACGCCGCTCATTTGCATTAATGCGACAGTGCCAAGAAAGCACACCGGTAAGCCAGCCATGACCCAAAACGCTAAATTAAAGTTGAGAAAGACAAGTAGAATAAGAAAAACCAGTAAGGCGCCAATGGTAAGATTCTTACCCATTAAGTCCATGCGCTCTTCAATATAGTGGCTAAAATCTTGCCAGTAACTGAGTTCAATATTGTCTGCTAGGGTCAGTTGTTTTTTTTCAACGTAGCGTTTAATAATGTTGGTTGTGTCGATAACATCTTGATCACCAATGGCATAAACCATTAATCCAGCGCCGTATTTACCATCGAATGATGTGAGCCCTGAACGCTGAGTAAAAGCATCTCTGACATAGGCTACATCGGATAAATACAATCGGCTACCATCGGCAAAGCTACGTAATACAATGCGGTTAAATTCATTTTGATTAAAGGCTTGGCCTTGGGTGCGTAGCAAAATATCGCCGGTATTAGATTGGATGGCG
>DMZE01000262.1 GCA_003492055.1 Cellvibrionales bacterium | reverse complement strand
CCCAACAAAAAAAGCAATGGTACTCGCTAAAATATTTCTCTTACGATTCATCATATCTTCCCCTTGGTTATAAGATACTTTCAATTCCTTTAAAGAAATTGTCAGCACACCTTTATTGGAAAGACCGCCTGAAAGCCCTGAGCCTTGCAGCAAATTATTCATCGCTTGCTGAAGCGTCAAGGTACCGAACACGGCATTTGCCCGTCGGTTTTTAACTAAGTGATAAGTAAAAAGCACTTGAACATTGGTTTGTTCTGATAGCTGGGTTAAGGCACTCGCAAGGCCTTGCTCTGGAATATTAATATCATAAACCTGTGTGCTGTTATGATTTAACAATTCAAAATCATCACTCGCCATTGCCGCTTTAAAAAAAACGACAAGTACAACACACCCTACCCAGCGACTAATCGCTCTACTGTTTACACTCTGTTTAGCAGTCTTACAGAATGTATGTCGTATGAGCTTTAAAAAACCGCTAGTGGAAAAATTATTATTTTTTAAGTTGAATGGTTTTATCATCAATTCGACTCACGGTGATGCCAAAATTATTTTCAAATACATCAAACATGGCGTCCATTTCTCCTATTTTAAACCGGCCACCAATCCTAAGCGCATTAAGCTCTTCATCAAGAATCGTAATGTTTAATGCGGTGTAGCGACTCACTTCTGCCACTACTTGACTCAACGGCTGCGCATTAAAAACTAAAAACCCTTCACGCCATGCCAACTGCCGACCTAGCTCAACATCGGCCAGAGTACCTACCTCTAATTTATTGATGGGTAATGATGATGCACCCGCCCCGCTTTGCTCAACGGCATCAACCTGATTATTAAACTGCGCTATTTGATTTTTATCTAAGCGCCCAATCGATCGCAACATGGCAGGACCCGATAAAGCCGAAGATGAATCATTAATTACCGACGCAGGCACGGCAAGCTCTACCCGCCCTTCAGAAACAATAACCTCGACGCTATCAACATCTAAGCGAACACTAAACGCGGTACCCACGGCTTTGACACGACCAATACCTGCGTAAACATCAAAAGGCCAACGCCGATTATGACTCACCTCAAAATGCGCCTCACCGCGCAGCAAACGAATACTGCGCGCATCAGCATTAAAGTTAACCTTTACCTGACTATTGGTATTGATACGAATCACCGATCCATCGGCCAAGGTATGCGTTTGAAGCTCACCTATGCCCGTGGTGTAAACGCCATTGGTCGATGTATTTAATGCGTTGTTGTAAACATTAAAACTGAATAACAAAACACCCAACACACCGACTAACGATAACGCGCCACCATAACGAAGACCGCGAAAACCATTTAACCAAGCCACTAAACCTATCGCCGGTTTTTTTTGTTTGCTCTGAGCCTTATGCTCAGATTCATACTGACGCTGCGCTTCATTTTGTATAGGGATAGAAAGCTCGGTAAGTACACTGGCTTCATTCCAAAACTGAGTAATACGCGTTAACTCTTGCCGATGCATCTCACTGCGCTCGCCCCATGCGCGCAGTGCTGCTTGTTCATTGACACTTAAGGCATCATCGCCATCAAGACGAATAAGCCAATCACGCGCTTCTTTTGCAATCACTATTGGATCTGTCATTTTGTATAAGTTATCCATTAGTTGGCGCCTCTGCTGATGCTGTTGCCGAGAATATTTTCACCACATTACCCTCTTCACGCGCTGCCATTTGGCTTCTATCTTCGCTTTGGCTGCCTTCATCCATTCGTTCTCGCACATAGGTATCGCATTGCTCTACCCCTCGGCTTAAATGTTTTTCGACAGTGCTAACGGTAATGCCCAAGCGCGTAGCAATATCTTTATGACGCAGACCATGCACTTTACGTAGCAAATAAACTTTGCGGCACTGAGAAGATAACGCCGCTACCGCATCACAATGCACTCCCAGCTTTTGCCGAGCCATTACCTCATCTTCAAGCGTCCAGCTGCTAGCTAAACTTTCGCCACTGGCTTCATCTTCGAGATAATCGGTGATTTGACGCGACTTTAAACGCAACTGCGAAACAGCGACATTTTTAGCCACACGAAAGAGATAGGACTTGGGTTGTTCGATATTGGCAGTTTGCTCTGCGCTGTAAGCGCGTAGAAAGGCTTCCTGAGCGACATCTTCGATATCTTGCCGGTTGTAGAGAAAGCGTGAAATAAAGCGATGCAGGGCCAGATGATGCAGCTGAAACGCATTGAGCACAGATGATGAGGCAGAATCCTTCTGCTCAACGTCGATGTCACTGCTTGGCGGTTTATGCTTCACAATTTGCACCCTAGGCGTACCCTTTGGCATGGCTTATTCCCTGCTATGGTTTTATACCATATTCAATGTGCTCAAAAGCGGCCGAGCACAATGGATTTACGATTTTTTACCGCTCCACTAAGTTATGTCGTTTGAAGTGTCAAAATCCGCTAGTGGGAAATGAAAATAATTGGAAATGGCGTTATAGGTATCAGGCGAGGAAGGAAATGTAAAATTTTGAATATAAAAACAATATGGAAATTAACGCAGGCACAAACAATTAATCTGTTAGAGCAATACAGTTTGGGTAATATCGATAGAAAAAACACAATTCAGCAAAAAAGCAGATTTATATATCAGATTAAAAATACGCTTTTATAATGCCTGCCTATAAAGCCTACCTACAATGCCAGCCTGGCCCAGCTATTCATTTCTTCCAGATTACTGCTTACCTCTCCTGATTAATGCTCCTGCTTATTGCTCCTGCTTATTGCTCCGGATTACTGTTTCTAACTACTATTTTCCCAGAGCACTAGTCCTCTGGAAAAACAGCGTCATCATCAATATAAAGTTCTCTATCAATTGACAACAACAACACCAACAAGTCACTCTCTTCTGTACCT
>DMZE01000071.1:1136-3151 GCA_003492055.1 Cellvibrionales bacterium | reverse complement strand
ATGTCGGGCCACCCCCGACGGTCTTGATTGAAAAATAAACTAAAAATCCAGAATATAAAAACACTATTAAATAAAGCTTAAAGATCTAGACTCTAGCATGTCGGGCCACCCCCGACGAACTTGAACTTGAACTTGAACTAAAAAATTAAAAACCAACCCAAACAAAAACTCATTCAGATCAACCCTCAGCCTCAGCCTCCACAATCAAATCATCAACCAACGTATCAGCCTCCACCTCATGTTTCCCCGCCTCCAAATCCAACAACCACTGCTTAAACTCAACCCCACCACTAAACCCCGTTAACTTACCATTACTCCCCACAACACGATGACAAGGAATCATAATAGGAATAGGATTCGTCCGGTTACAAGTCCCAACCGCTCTAGTCGCTTTAGGCTTACCCACCATGCGAGCAATATCAGCATAACTCGAGGTCTCACCATAAGGAATACGCGACACCACCTCTAGCACCTGTCGCTGAAAATCAGAACCCTTTGGATTTAAACGCAGCGAAAATCGCACCCGCTCACCAGCGAAATACTCTTTTAATTGCACAATAGCGTTTACAAAAAATGCCGCATCCTTTCGCCACTCAGCCTCAGGAAGCATCGGCGCAGAACCGTCTTGAAAATTCACGTGGGAAAGCCCCTGAAAATCGCCGACTAACAGCAATTTACCAAAAGGAGAATCGGTATAGCAGTAATGTGTTGTCATTAACCTTGGCCTCATTGATATTGCCGCAGCATAAAAATACTGTTTGCTGCACTCAACGTAATGGATAAACCGTGCTCAATCTAACAATCCCACCCAGACTACGCCCAATTTGAGGACGATAGAACCCCCATTTACCCCTAAAATGGCACAAATATGCGTATATTTGATCAATTAACTGCCTATCACTCTAATCACTGAACAATCGAGACTGTTAGAGCGATTAATCAGCGGAGGTTTTCGTTTTACCGCACTTACTGCAGGTACTCAGCGTCAACAACTTACCCTTTTTAACATCAAATCGCGTGCTGGTATCCACTTCCCAACGATGATGTCCATGCTGACAGAGGCTAGAACGCTTAATTCGCTTTAGTTGCGCCGCTTTACCAAACTGCCCTTTTAAAATATTACTCATATTATCTTCAATTATTTCAATTGCTTACGAATTTACTTGCTGGCTAGGGATTTAACCTTTATCACCAAGGTCTTATTTCCTTTGTTACTGTGGCATCATATTCTTTAAAGAAAATAGGAGCCAGCACTGTGGATCAATATCAATCTATTCTCGAAATCATCGCTCTCAGTATGGGTGTTGCTTGGGCTAGCGGCATTAACCTCTATGCAGTGCTGCTTGTCTTAGGCCTTGGCGGCGCGTCGGGCAATATCGCCCTACCCGCTGAACTCGCCATTCTCGAAAACCCATTAGTTATTGGGGCTGCCGGCCTTATGTATATGGTCGAGTTTGGCGCCGATAAAATCCCTGGTGTCGATACCGTTTGGGATACGCTGCATACCTTTATTCGTTTACCCGCTGGGGCTATGCTCGCTGCAGGAGCCGTAGGTGAGGCTGAACCTGCCATGATACTTGCGGCAGCGATTGTCGGCGGCAGTGTTGCTGCGACCTCACATCTTGTTAAATCAGGGAGTCGTATGGTCATTAACACTTCTCCCGAACCGGTAAGTAATTGGACGGCATCGATTGCTGAAGATATTAGTGCCGTCGGCGCCATTTGGCTGGCACTGAATCATCCTTTGCTGCTCTTAGCTCTACTGGCCGTCTTTATTGGCCTAGCTATTTGGTTGCTGCCCAAATTATGGCGATTGATAAAACGACTGTTTTTACGAATCCGAAGCTGGCTAAGCGGTAAATCCTACTCTCCCCCAGAAGATGACGAAGCCCCTACCGTGCTGGACTTAGATACACTGTCAAAAATAAAATCCTAACGGCAGTATGGCGAGTAAACCAATGGCTGCAATGCTACGTAATTAACGTATTTACGTTATTTTTTGTTTCTACACGTTA
>DMZE01000071.1:0-1130 GCA_003492055.1 Cellvibrionales bacterium | reverse complement strand
TACTTGCTGAGCTGTTATGAAATCACCTAATCCACAGGGTAAAGGGGCTGTGCCATTATTGGCAGCATGGGAAGCCATGACGCCCATAACACTGGCCAATAAAACGGCTCAGCGAATTTTAGGCGAGTACTTTACTTCACTGCTTATTCTATCCGCCGAATTTGCATTTAAACCCGTACCGAATAAAGACTACTTTTTGTATTGGAAGCCATCACTACCGGTCGATAATAAACCCGTATCAGCTTGGCGCTTAAGTCTTATAGAACCCGAACGGCTTGGCGATTTAGATCTGGGGATTTATGTGGGGCGCTGCCTGCTGCAATACGATATGACTTGGTCTATTGTATTAACAGAGACGCTGGCTGAGCACAGGGATTTATTAGCCGACTTACAGGAATTCCATCAACAATTTCAAACGACGAATAATGATGAGCAATCACTAGAGTCGCACTTACCGTTTTTTGTTGAACAGCTACCATTTTATAGGCGTCTTGCCGCAACGGCTTTATCTAGCTCACTGAGTCGCTCTATTAAAGCCAGCGCACTCGATAGCATTCCCGCCCGTCAATGGCTGAGCCTTAGCGCCGAAAATAGCGACGGCAATAGCTTAGGCTTACTGCAATATCAGCCATCGCATTAATATTTTAAAACTGACTTAAAGCGAATTAAAAAACACTAGGCGGTTGCCACTACAACGACTCGACGCGGTGCAGGATGGCCTTCTGCCGTTTTTGTTGCATCATTAGGATCAAGGAAATCACTCAGTGAATGAAATGTCATCCAATCTGTTGCGCGCTGCTCTTCGGTTGTTGTCGTAGAAACATCAATAACTTCTACATCCCGAAATTTCATTTTTGTCAGCCAACTGCACAAGGTGGGCACGGAAGGAATAAACCAGACATTACCCATTTTACTGTAGCGACCTTCTGGCACGAGTACTTCGCCATCATCACCTTCAATCACTAAAGTTTCTAATACTAACTGACCACCATGCACTAAAGCATTACGTAATTCTTGTAGGTGATCGAATGGCGAACGGCGATGGTAAAGAATACCCATAGAGAAGACCGTGTCGAAGCTCTGTAGTTTTTCTGGCAAGGCTTCCATACGCATAGGAACGACCCAAACAT
>DMZE01000230.1 GCA_003492055.1 Cellvibrionales bacterium | reverse complement strand
TTGATCATCATGAAAAACGGGAATGTCGCATAATGCTTTTAAACGTAACTCAATATCAAAACACTCAGGCGCTTTAATATCTTCGAGGTTAATACCACCAAAAGTTTTCGCAATATTTTTTACTGTATCAACAAATACATCAGGATCTTCACTATCCACTTCAATATCAATGGAATCGATATTGGCAAATCGCTTAAATAATAATGCCTTGCCTTCCATCACCGGCTTACTGGCCAAAGCCCCTAAATTCCCTAAACCCAATATAGCTGTGCCATTACTGATAACAGCAACAAGATTGCCTTTAATCGTGTAGTCGTAAGCCGCTTCAGGATTCTCTGCAATGGCACGCACGGGTTCAGCCACACCAGGACTATAAGCTAAAGCAAGATCACCTTGCGTTTCTGCCGATGTCGTAATCTCAATACCAATTTTTCCCGGCTTAGGATCTGAATGGTAATCAAGTGCAGCTTGCTTGGGTGCTTCATTAGAAAATCGAGTTGACATAAAGTAACCAGAATAAATGATAGGAAGATAAAGCGGTTATAAAATAGGAAGCGTATGTAAAAAAGAAGCTTCTTTTAAACCATAAGTATCCAAACAGATTAATGATATCTATGGAGCAAGGAAAGCACAGAGAGTGGCAATTTTTTTACTTATGCTGAGTGAACTATAGTGCGCTTAAAATAGAAACACATTAATAAAACGAACAGGCACAAAAAATCCAATCGAATATTAATATTCAATTGGATTTAATGATAAATCTATGAGGCTGTAACTAAAAATGCAGACTTAAAGGCTCCAAACTTAGAAGCCTTAGATAAATATCTACTTTTTGGTACCGCGATTGCCAAAGCGCTTGTTAAAGCGATCTACACGGCCGCCAGTATCAAGTGTTTTCTGCTTACCGGTATAAAAAGGGTGACACTGTGAGCAAACATCAATAAGAAAATCTTTGCAAAGTGTTGAGCGTGTTTCTACTTTTGCGCCGCAGCTGCAAGTAGCTGTAACCGTATCGTAATTTGGATGGATATTAGCTTTCATGTCTTCTTCTTACTCCAAACGCGGGACGCCGCCATCTCATTCACCATCATCCAGAGCCAATCTCCGGAGGGCAACCAGTACGGTATCCTCTCAAGGGTCGGCGATTCTAACAGAAAAGTCACCGCAATCAAGCGATCTATGGCGATTTAACCGTCGATTTAACCGTATAGAGACCTTTTACCCATTTTGAAAATCCAGGCCAATTACACACACTAAGAGGCAGTTAGATGAGATCTAAGCGGGGCAACAAGGTAAACTAGCGGCCCAAAATCGCCTAGCTACTAAGGATTCACACACTGTAATGAGTGCCGGCCCGTCAAAACTTGTCCAAGTGGTTATTGCCTCGCCCGTAAGGCATCATTTCGACTATTTACCCGCCGAAGGCCAAACCGCGATGGATTATCGGGTAGGCACCCGCGTAGAAGTGCCCTTTGGCCGCCGTAATATGACCGGCATTGTCATCGGCCACTGCCAAGATTCATCGATTCCTGTTGATAAATTGAAGGCGATTCGCCAACAGCTCGATACTGCAGCTGTAGTCAACGACGATTTACTGTCATTGGCCGAATGGATGAGTAGCTACTATCACCACCCTTTTGGTGACACTTTACTCAGTTTACTGCCTAATCAGCTGCGCAAAGGCGGTAGTATCGATGCCTACACGCAATGTTGCTGGAAAATTAGCCACCAAGGTCTCGGTTTACCCGACGATGCATTGACGCGAGCCCCCAAACAAGCGTCATTGCTAGGTTTTCTTCGCGCCGCCGAACGAGACAATGCAGGCAAGCTCACCAGCGAGTCTGAGCTTAAACTGGCTGGCCATAGCCGCGCATCAGCCTTAGAACTTGCCAAAAAAGCACTGGCGACCGCCTCAGATCAGCCCTACTATCCAGCTGACTGCCAAAGCCTATTGCGTGGTCAAGCTCAAGACCAGCCGCCCACACTTAATAATGAGCAAATAACCGCTGGCGCCTTAATCGCCGATCGACTCGGCAGCTTTGACACTGTATTACTCGAAGGCATTACCGGCAGCGGTAAAACCGAAGTTTATTTGCGAGCCATTGAAAAAGTCTTAGCGAATAACCAGCAAGTGTTGGTGTTAGTGCCAGAAATTGGGCTCACGCCGCAAACCATTAATCGCTTCGTTAATCGCTTTGATGTGCCTATCGCTATTTTTCACTCAGGCCTCACCGATCGAGAGCGCCTAGCCGCTTGGACAGCCGCCAAAGATGGCGTGGCGGGCATTATTATTGGCACGCGCTCGGCGGTGTTTACGCCAATGGCCGATGTCGGCCTTATTATTATTGATGAAGAACACGATGGCTCCTATAAACAGCAGGACAGCCTTCGCTACTCGGCGCGCGATATCGCGATTATTCGGGCGCGGACAAAAAGCATTCCCGTCGTTCTAGGCTCCGCCACTCCCTCATTAGAGACGCTGTTTAACGTTCAAACAAAGAAATATCAGCATGCGACCCTCAAAGAGCGCGCCGGTAGCGCCAGCCCGCCCAGCATTGAAATTCTCGACATTCGCTGTAAAGAATTGCATGAAGGCCTGAGCGATAATGCGATTGCAGCGATCAGCGAAACGCTCTCTAGCGGCCAGCAAGCCATGGTGTTCGTTAACCGTCGCGGCTTTGCGCCTCTATTAATGTGTCATGACTGCGGTTGGCATGCGCAATGTGATCATTGTGATGCGCGCTTAACGCTGCATAATCGCCCGCGTGAACTCCGCTGTCATCACTGTGACTATCGAACCCATGTCCCCTCGTCTTGCGTGCGTTGCCAATCATCTCGCCTATTGAACGTTGGCCAAGGCACACAAAGAAGCGCCGATGCCTTAACCGCTCTATTCCCTCAATTTCCGGTTATTCGGATTGATAGAGATACCACCCAAGGCAAGCAGGCTATGGGTGAGCAAGTGGATCTTATCAATCGCGGCGACCCAGCCATTTTAGTGGGCACGCAAATGCTCGCTAAAGGCCATCACTTTCCTGCACTCAACTTAGTGGTTGTACTGGATATAGACCAAGGGCTCTATAACCCTGACTTTCGTGGTCCCGAAAAAACCGTACAGTTACTCACGCAAGTGGCTGGCCGCGCAGGTCGAACTGGACATGCGGGTAAAGTACTCATTCAAACGCATCTGCCTGAGCATCCATTGCTACAAATATGGCAAACAGAAAGCTATCAAGGCATTGTCGAAACCATGCTAAATGAACGCTCACTGCGCTCGTTGCCGCCCTATGCCCATATTGCTTTGATCCGCGCCGATAGCCATAAGCCTGAACATGCAATGCAATTTTTGAATTCACTGGCCATGCAACAAACCAACATGGCAAATCAGAACAGCTGCCAGCTTATTGGCCCGTTAGCCGCTGTTATGGAAAAACGCGCAGGACGCCATCGCGCTCAGCTAATGATTAAATCCGAGCAGCGTAAATCACTGCATGGAACAGTCAAACAGCTTATTCATTGGTTAGATCAAAGCAAAAAACCGTCAGGCTTACGCTGGAGTATTGATATCGACCCGCAAGATGTCATCTAAACGCATCGTTCGCTTGTCTATGGATAGTCGACTAGCGATAATAGCCGTACTTTTGTATGAGATAACTAATACAATCAACCGACCAGCATCAGCAAGCGAGATAGACAGTTAAATGAAAGAAGCCTTACAGCAATTGATTAGCCAAACAATCACCTCGCTGATTGACGCAGACAAAATTCCCGCTATTCCCTTGCCAATTATCAAGGTTGAGCGCACGCGAGATGCTAGTCATGGTGATCTCGCCTGCAACATCGCTTTAGTGTTAGCTAAACCCGCCGCTATGAAGCCGCGTGATATTGCCGAGTTAATTTGTGAGTCCTTACCCGCCAATAACGTGATTGCCAGTACAGACATTGCCGGCCCCGGTTTTATCAATATCTTTTTAGCGAAATCAGCGCAAACCGATATTGTCGGTCAAGTGCTCAATGAAGCCGAACAATTTGGTCACAACAAAAAAGGGTTGGATGAAAACGGCAACGCCAAAACCGTTCAAGTTGAATTTGTCTCTGCCAACCCCACCGGCCCGCTGCATGTAGGTCATGGTCGAGGCGCAGCAGTCGGCGACAGCATTTGTCGCATACTGGATGCCAGCGGTTGGCAAGTGACGCGTGAGTTTTACTATAACGATGCCGGCCAACAAATTAATAACCTGACTCGCTCCGTACAAATGCGCTGTAAAGGCATTGGCCCAGACGATGCTGGCTGGCCAGAAGATGGTTACCGTGGTGAATATATTGCCGAACTGGCGGCAGACTACATGGCCGGAAAAGCACTTGATGATGCCGCAGCACCTAGCGATGTGGAAAACGAAGAAGCCATTCGCGCCTATGCCGTGGCTTATTTACGACGCGAACAAGATATCGACCTAAAAGCGTTTGGAGTCAAATTTGATGTCTTTTCGCTCGAGTCTTCTTTATATACTGAAGG
>DMZE01000003.1 GCA_003492055.1 Cellvibrionales bacterium | reverse complement strand
GTTAAAAACTCCAAAAAATCCGTTAACCCATCCAACGCCTCTTGATGCGTTGCAAAAGGCCCAATCGCCGCCCCCTCACGCGTAGCAAAAAACCAAACACTCTCCAGTAAATAAAATCGATCACTGCGACTCGGTATTCCACCTATTTCGCCTTGCCGGTTTTGCTGAGCCATATCGGCTTCTCCCGCTCAATGTGATAGCTATTAAATTTGAATGAGCAGAAGCTTATAGCGATAGGATATTGGACACAAGACCAATAAAAAAATTTTACTATTCAATTAGCGTTTGGTTTTTTAATGAGAATCATCAATAGTGAGAATGGCTTTACTAATAAGCAAAGGTTTATCGCTATTGACTTGATGACGATTTTTTTGCGCAATCGCTTGGCTAGCATTCACTAAAACAATACCTGCTTGCCTGAGTTTGGGAAGTGCGGTCTCAAGATAATCTAAAGTCGAAGGGTAGGGGTGAGCAATCAACACGGCAGATCCCGAGCGTATCGCTAATGCCAAGGCTTTTTTGTAAGCACGATCTATCGCAGCTGGATCACGATCATGATCCAGAAAGATATCACGCACTAAATAAGGAATCTGTTGTTCATCGGCAGCTTGCATTGCCGCACTGTTATCAGTGGTCTTACTATCAATAAAATAAAAAGGCGTTTTGCTTAACTCCGCCATGAGCCAGCGCATTCGATCTGGCTGCGAAGTTAGCTGGCTACCCATATGATTACTTAACCCTTTTGCTTGTGGCAGCGCTTTAATTGCGGCTTGTAGGGTATGAATAAAATCTTCTTGATCTTGGTGCATGTTAAGCCCGCCTGGCCCTATATGCTTGTGCCCAACGGCTTCCATTGGCATATGAATAATCACTTCTTTATTAATATCAATGTTGTTCGCATAGGTGGCAAGTTCTATCGCTTGCGGTGTATGCGGTAAAATCGCATAAGTAATTGCTCCCGGTAGGTTAACTGCGCGGCGACCACTGGCTAAATTGTTGCCGAGGTCATCAATAATAATTGCGAGAGAAGGTGTTGGCAGTGGTGGCGTGGGCTGCGCCATCATGGAAGTTGATTGGGCCATAAGGCTCGCGCTAAATACGGTTATAAAACTTAATAGAACCGCTTTAACTGTTTGTTTGTACATAAAAACCTATAACTAACTCGGGATGATTCGCCATGATAATGATTGAGGAATGGGCTTATTAATGTTGGTCGTCTGTCAAATTTAGGGCTGTGAGTATTTATTGCCACTCAAAATATTTAAACCTTTTAATAAAGTGAGCGCTTCATATAACTGATTGTCTTTAGTGCCTAGTTCTTCATCAGTATTTTTTGATTCGCGGCTTTCTTTACTATCGCTAGAGTTAGCATCACTATTTCCATTGGATAAATGCCCATGAAGATCGGCTTCAAATATTTGACCTTTGGATTTTAACTTGGTGATTTTGGCACGCTCTACAACGATATCAGGAACAATACCCTGCGCCTGTATGGAGCGACCCTTTGGTGTGAAGTAACGGGCTGTTGTGAGTTTCATACCGCGTGTTTCTGACAGCTGAATAACGGTTTGTACTGATCCTTTGCCAAAGCTATTGGTCCCTAAAATAACCGCACGCTTATGATCTTGTAATGCGCCAGCGACAATTTCGGAGGCGGAAGCAGAACCGCCATTAATTAATACCACTAATGGCCAAGTAAAGGTTTCATCACCAGAACGAGCCTCAAAGCGCGAGGCCGATTCACGAATGCGGCCTTCGGTATACACAATTAAGCCTTCTTCTATAAAAGCATCAACCACTTCAACCGCCGCTTGTAATACTCCACCAGGGTTATTACGTAAATCGAGAATGACGCCATTAATGGTTTGTTCATCTTTTAATTTAGTCAGTACTTTTTTAAGATCCACTCCGGTATTGCCCTGAAACTGCGCTATGCGTAAATAAGCATAGTGCTCTTCAAGCACACGGCTTCGAACGCTGACAACGGAAATAACATCACGAATAAGCGTTAATTCAATGGGTTGAGGAACACCTTGTCTGACCACGGTTAAATCAATAGCACTTCCCTTAGGGCCACGCATTTTTTTAACGGCTTCGCCAAGGCCCAAACCTTTAACGGGCTGGTTATCAATTTTTATAATTAAATCACCGCTTTCCATTCCGGCTTTTTGCGCTGGCGTATCATCAATCGGTGAAATTACTTTTATTAAGCCATCTTCAATGCCGACCTCTAAACCTAGACCGCCAAACTCACCGGTGGCACTCACTTGTAAGTCTTCAAAAGACTCAGGCTCAAGGTAGTTAGAGTGGGGGTCAAGTTGCGTTAACATTCCCTTAATGGCGTTTTGTAATAGCGTTTTATCATCGACTTCTTCGACATAGGCGTTACGAATATGATTAAAGGCGGTCACAAATGAACGTAAATCTTCAAGCGCGAGCTTGCCTTTAACTTCAGCATCGTCGGTTGGCGTTAGCGCATTGTCAGGTATTAATGGCTCTAGGACAGTGTCTAATGATGGATGCAACTCTTGCTTTAGCTCGGGCGCTAGTTCCGGTGCATGTTCAGGAGTTAAGTCTAAGGATTCTTCGGATGACAGTGCTGGTATGTTTTCAGCCGTTAAATCGTCCTGTGCTTGGGCAGTGGGTAAAAAGACGAATAGGCAGGATGCAAGTAATGATGGCGCTAACAGGGAGCTGCGACGCAATGATGAAGGTAAGAGCGATGGCTTCAATAAAGAAACCAACAGCAGTATCAATAACAGCATCATTAACAACGCAGATAACATTACGAATAACAACACAAAGCATCCTTTTAATAAGCCGGTAAAAACTATGAGTAGGTACTGATAGCGGTGAATCATAGCGGTTAAGCTGCTGATTTGCGACTGCTTAGCGGCAGTATTTTCAGTTTTTGCTGCACCAATGGTTGGGGTTATTAGGCTGCCCATTATGGCGTATTTCAAAATATAACGCCGCCATTGATTGACCGCCACTATTGCCAACCGTTGCAATGGTTTCACCACCGGCCACCCAAGCGCCAGCATTTTGTAGCAAACTTTCGTTATGGCCGTATAAGCTCATGTAGCCATTGCCATGATCAAGAATCATTAAGAGGCCTTGGCCTTGAAACCAATCGGCAAAAATAACGCGTCCAGCATAAATGGCTTTAACCGCTTCACCGGCGTCAGCGCGTAGCGTTACGCCTTGCCAATTAATAGACGAACCATTGCGAGCCTTGCCAAATTGAAACTGTTGTCGACCGTTAACTGGCCATGGTAAACGACCTTTCGCTGTTGCAAAGTCACCATTGGGAACGGCGAAGCTTTCAAGGTCTTTTTGTTTTGCTTCTCGCTGGGCTTGTTTGGCCATGACTTTTGTCACTTCACTGAGCAATTTCTTGAGTGAGGCGCTGTCACTGTCCAGTACTTTAATGCGCTTTTCACTGCCTTTAATACTGGCGGTTAATTGCTTAAGTTGCTGTTGGCGCTTTTGTTGTAGTGATGCGAGCGATTGCTGTTGCTTAACCAGTAAGCTTTGGTTGGTTTCTAGTTCGGTCTGTTGCTCACGGATACGCTGACTGACTTGGGATTTCTGCTTAACAATTTCAGCATATTCAGAGATTTTTTTATTACGCGCTTTGTTGATATAGCCCAAGTAAGTGAGCTGTCTATCGATGGATTCAGGACTCTCTTGCTCCAAAAATACTTGTAACTCACCTTGGTTGCCCAATTGGTAGGCTTGGCGAAGGTGCTCGCTGATTAATGCCTGCTGCTTTATTTGTTTACGCTGCAAGTTTTTTTGTTCTTCGCGTAATTGTGAAAGCTGCTGATTTAGTTGCTGCTGCTCTTGGTTTAGCTGCCGATGTTTGGCGGTAAGTTTGCCAATCTTGATTTCAGTGTCGCTAAACGACTTATTGATACGGTTATGACGGTTGAGATCACGTGATAAGCGTTTTTTGATGGTGTCGAGCTCGCTCAGTAATTGACTAAGCTTTTCTTTATTGGCGACGAGTTCGGTGCTTTCTGTGAAGTTATCATTGGCTATAACCGGCGCCATCAACAACATGCTACTAGTGATTAGAAGCAGTAGAGCCATGATTGGCGTCATATTCACCCTGCATTTAGCGGGGTAGAGCGCGCTTATTAATGATGATAGTTGTGGATTCATGCTTATAGACGGCTTCATTTGTCTGTTATTTAGCTTAGCTATGTAGCTGTTATTGTTGACGATATCGTATAGCCTCGGGTTTTGCGACCGATGATATAGGACATATGGCATAGAACATATGGCATAGAACCGCTATCTGATGATATTACGCTTAAAGATATCTTCTATAGACACCAGACATGAAAAAACATGAAAAAACATGAAAAGGCATCAAGTGACAGCATGAGGCTTAGCGAGCTGAGACTATGCAGAGTCAAAAGAGCGGCGCGACTGAGCCATATTGACTATATTAGCGATCGAAAAGTGTAATGAGTGGCTGTTTTAGGTAGTGGCTAAGGCATATAGGCCGTGTATACTGACCGCCCGAAAAAACAGACAGGTAGAAAGCACAGTCGTATGCAAAAGTTTCTGATATTTGTTTCTGAACAATGGTTCTTGATTACATTACTGGCTGCCACGGTTGCCTTGTTGGCATGGTTAGAAAATCGACGTGCGGGTAAAGGTATATCCCCCCATGCACTCACTACCATGGTTAATCATGATGCTGCTGTGGTCATTGACCTTCGTGACAAAGCTGATTTTGATAATGGCCATATCGTTGACGCCGTTAATTTGCCGTTTTCTAAGTGGCAGTTACAGCATAATGCTGGTGGTAAGACGGATTTACAGCAATACGGTGATAAATCATTAGTCTTAGTCTGCAAGATGGGTCAGCAATCATCGTATGTCGCTAAACGCATTCAAACTGAAGGCGGCCCAGCCATTTATCGTTTGGCAGGTGGTTTAATGGAGTGGCAAGGTGCTCAAATGCCGCTGGTGAAGTAGTTATGTCGAATTCATCATCTGAGCTGACTACAAAAGTCTTGATGTACACTACTGCTTACTGCCCCTATTGCGTAGCAGCACGTAATTTACTTGATGCGAGATCCGTTGAATATACGGATCTTGCTGTCGATGGTAATCCTGAGTTACGCGCAGAGATGTCACGTTTGAGCAATGCTCGTACAGTGCCTCAAATTTGGATTAACGACGCTCATGTAGGTGGTTATACAGAGTTAGCCGCATTAGAGCGCAGCGGTAAATTGGATTTACTGCTAGTCTAAAATCATGGCTTTAAAGTCCGCAGTGAAAATGAATAGAAAGATAAATAGAAAGAAGAATTGAAAGCAAGAGTGACAGGATGTTGCTTGGTAAAACTAAGCGTATGGACGTGCAAGAGTTTAGGCGTAACAACCTACTTATAATTTAATCGCCGAGCGCGTAACAAAGAGGTAAATCATGGCTGAGAATGAAAATGAAGCGGCAGCAAGTGCTGCAGATGCGAGTCCACAATTTGCGGTTCAACGCACCTATATAAAAGACTTTTCTTTTGAGACTCCAATGGGAGTTAAGGTTTTTACTCAGGCTTTTCAGCCTAAAGTAAAAATGGATGTGAATACACGTGGTAATAAGGTTGGTGATAATATTCATGAAATCGTATTAACGATTACCATTACTGCAAAGGTTGAAGATGAGACGGCGTATTTAATAGAGTTACAACAAGCCGGTATTTTCGCTATTAGCGGTTTTGCTGATGAGCAGCTTCAGCATGTATTAGGCGCTGTTTGCCCTAATTTCTTGTTCCCTTATGCGCGTGAAGCGATTGATAGCATGGCGGTTAAGGGTGGTTTTCCTCCTTTGTCATTGGCGCCAATTGATTTTGATGCGATTTTCCGTCAGTCGCAGGCAACAGCTGCAGATTCAGGCCAGTCACTTAACTAGTCATTTAACTAGTCACTTAATTAGGCTGGACTGGATGGCCGCTTAATGAATTAAAGTGGTGATTTTGGATTACTGAAAAGCGTCTTATATTTATATAGGGCGCTTTTTTTTTGGTTTTTTTTAAGGGTGTTAGGATGAGGCGGAGGGGTGATGGCTGGAAGCCAGAGTCTTGAGCGTTAGCTTTTAGTGATGATGGGATATTCTGAGGGTTTACTTTTTT
>DMZE01000021.1 GCA_003492055.1 Cellvibrionales bacterium | reverse complement strand
ACGTTTGGCTGTGGCAATGGCTTGTAAGCCAGCAACGCCTGCACCAATAACAAAAACTTTTGCGGGTTTAAGGGTGCCAGCAGGTGTCATCATCATGGGTAAAATAGAAGGCAGATAATTNNATTGCTTGTAAGCCAGCAACACCTGCACCAACAACAAATACCTTGGCTGGCTTAAGCGTGCCAGCAGGCGTCATCATCATCGGTAAAATAGAAGGCAGATAATTAGCGGCCTGCATAACCATGACATAACCGGCTAAGTTGGCTTGCGAACTCAAAGCATCCATTTTTTGTGAGCGCGTGCTACGAGGAATCATTTCCATGCTGATAGCGCTAATATTTTTAGCTTTTAAGGCATCAATTAAAGCGTGCTCATTAAAGGGATCAAGAAAGCTAACATGAACGCTGCCTGACTTGAGCAATTCAACATCAGCTAAGTCAGGTTTTCGTACTCGCAATACTAAATCAGCAGCACCCAATAAAGCGACCCTGTCGGTTGAGAGGCTGGCACCTGCCGCTTCATAATCGCTATCGGTAAATCCGGCGCCAATACCTGCTCCGGCTTCAACGCTCACTTGTGCGCCCATGTTGATGAGTTTTTTGACTGAATCGGGCACCAGCGCTGTACGCTGTTCACCCTCGGCTGTTTCTTTGGGAATGGATATAAACATAAAGTTATCGATTCTTTTGTTGGCAGAATAATACTGGAAAACGAATGGTGTTTATGAATTGCTCATCAATCGACAAAGCATTGCCCACCTTTCGAATTAACTTTTAAAATACAGTGTTATGTAAGGTGATTTTGCTTCTTATCATTGCTTGGCCTATAAAAAGGATTCAAACAATGACCTTCTGACATCTTATATGGCGATTGATGCCATGACTATGGCGTGACTAGGCCATGGCCATAGACGAGTGTTCGAACAATCGGATCAACTTGATCAAAATCAATTACTTAGTCTTAGATATAAAACGACGCTATAGTTCATATAGTCATCAATGATATGTTGAAATAGTGGTTGAAATTCTAAAGGAAGGATTTTCACCTCATTGCTACGAATTCATCGAATGAGGTGGAGCTAAACAGGAGAAAGTGAAACGGAGAAAGTAAGGTGTTAGGGAATGACTATTTTTCTTCAAGTAGGCGACGGTCACCTTTGCGGCGTTCTTCACCAACTGTATCGTCAGCTCCAACATTTTTCTTTCTGCGATCATTGCCACCGGCTCGCTCTTCAAGCGCTTCATCTAACTGCTCAAAAAGACTTAAATCTAATTCTTTTTCATCACCCATGGGTGGTCACTCCTAAATATTGTCTGACTATTTATTGCTTATTGCCTGGCTATTTATTTGTATAGCTACTTACTTTGTTACTTTGTATAGCTACTTACTTTGTATAGCTACTTACTTTGTATAGCTACTTATTTGCCTGGCTACGTATTGACGACTATTTCTTGCCTAAGTGCATGCTATCTCTGCACTGCCTAGTAATTGCTTATTAGTGTAGACCATATTCAACAACTTGCTATTGTTTGGGCAAGAAATTTTACAGTGCCCCGCCGTCTTTCACGACGGCAATCTAACTGCCCTCAGCCGCAACAAAGCAACGATCTCGACCTTGTTGTTTAGCCTCATACATTGCCTTATCGGCGCGCGCAAACAGTGTTCGAGCATCATCGCCTTCTGCGATTTGTGCAATACCTATTGAAATAGTGACTTTTAATGGCTTCGATTTAAAATGGAATGGGCAATCGCGAATCTGCATGCAAATAGCATCCATTAAGATCAGTGCAGCCTTAGCATCCGTCTCTGGCAGAAGAATAACGAATTCTTCACCCCCATAACGGGCAATAAAATCAGCTAGCCGCAGGCGATGTTGCATGGTTTTGGCCAGCACTTTTAATACTTTATCGCCGGCTAAATGCCCATAGGTATCATTGACCTGTTTAAAATAATCGACATCGGCAACCACCAAACAGAACTTGGAGCCATAGCGCCTGGCGCGCTCTAATTCAATCGCAATGCGCCGCTCATAAGCTTCTCTATTCGGCAATTTTGTCAGCACATCGCGCTCACTTCGACGCTGCTGCACTTCCACTTCAGCATGCGCTCGTGCAGCTTCACGCTCTAATGTCTGGACTTGATGCTTGAGGACGTCAAGCTCAGCCTCATACTCAACTTGCTGTTCAAGTCGCTCAAGTTTAAATTGATCTAACTGACCAAAAACGGACGCCAAATGAGATTTAACCGACCCTTGCAAAGCCACTAATGAGCTCGCATTATCAATATCGCCAGCAAATAAGGCGATATCTTGTCGAACAGCTTTATCAAAAGCTTCGCTGCCATCTAAAATAGACTTTGTCACATCACCGACACCATTAACGCCATTGCATAAACTACTCAGCTGATCATTAAGGCTTTGTAAAAATAATTCAAATTCATGCTGATCATTATCCAGCGTCGCTATAACAACAATACTGAGCTGCTCTAACAACTCGGCCAATTCTGCCCAGCCTAATCCTGCATTCAAGAGTTCCCGCGCTTTTTCTAGAGCACTCTCGGTAGAGGCAAGCGGTCTAATTTGAACTAATATGTCGGCCAATATCCCTTCGACAACTTCAACAATAGCGGGGTCTGGAGATTCGCTGACAGTGGAGTCTGATGGGTCTTTATCACCGCTCCCTAACTTACTGAGCACTAAGCCTTGTAGCTGCGAAAATTTAATTGGCAGCAACTCTTGTTGCGAGGGGTTATTAATGCCCTGACGCGAATCACGCACAAAAGCAGCCAGCTGTTTTCGAATGTCAAACGGAGGGTTAAGAAGCAACAACTGAGCAATGCCATCACTAAAGCCCTGTAGCTGCCGCTCTGCTCTGTGCCGTCTAAGATCTGCCATACTGTTAGCTGAGTTTTCTAACTGCGCGACTAATTCTGGGCTAATAGCTCCGTCATTGCCCTGCATTTGGATACGTAGCTCATCAATGATCCGGTCCAAGCTGTCATCTTGGCCTTCTGCGGCCAATGATAAATAGCCTAGAGAGTCATCTAAAGAATGCCGTAATTGATTTAACACCTGTTCTTTTTTATCTAATACCGACTGTAATGTTTGAATTTTTTCTTTGGAATTTCCTTTGAAAAAAAGCATAAAAATTCTGTCTCGTCTTTAGCGTCGTATTATTAATATTATTTACTGAACAAAAAGCAGCCATCATTTAAGTTATGGCGCTTGCTCACTGGCTCTTACTCATTAGCTTTCACTAACGCATATTTAATAATAGAGTATAGAAGTAATTTCAGAATCTAAAAGCCAAAAAAAACCGCTGAAATCAGCGGTTTTTTTAAATCAAACTGTCGAGTTACTTGGCTTGTCGCTCAAGCTCAACCAGATAATTGACAACATCGAGCATACCCGCCTGACTTCCCGCCATGCGCGCACTAATTCGGTACTTACCATTAACGATCATTTCTGGCGTACCTTGAATAAGATAGTTTTTACGTGTTCGTTTTTCGCCCTGTGAAACCTTACTCATAATGCCAAAAGCATTCACCTTTTTGCTAAAGTCCTCATTGCTCACGCCATACTTAGCAAAGATGGCAGCAAACTTATCTTGATCCGCTAGTTTTGGACTTACTGCTAACAATGCAAAAATTTCATTATGGAATTCACGCGGCAAGTTAAAGGCTTCGGCCGTGTAATAAACATTGGCATGCAGACGCATAAAATCACGCCAAACGGCAGGCGTTTTCGCAAAGATCACATCATCGGCAATGGTCTCTTTCCATTTAGCGAGTAATGGCTCTATTGCATAGCAATGAGAACAGCCATACCAAAAAACCTCCATGACTTCTATTTTATTAGGATCTAAGGTTCTGGCTGGATTCGATAACACGTCGTAATGCGTGCCCGCTTGGTATTTCGCCGCTAAGGCTGCATCTTCAGCACAAGCTGATTGCGTTAAAATTAATGTCGGTAGTAGTAATAAAAGTGCTGCCATGCGGCGTACTGTTGTCATTGCTTCCTATCCTTCTTTAATAATCGCTCAACCACTATGGCTGACTATACA
>DMZE01000045.1 GCA_003492055.1 Cellvibrionales bacterium | reverse complement strand
TAATTTCAATCAGTTTGAGAAAGTACTCGATATTGTAGTTACGCAAGGTGGCTATTATGGCTTGCCGCATCGTATAGCCCTTGAGAGAGCCGAGAAGTATCTTCGTCTGCTAGATCTCTGGGATATGCGCGGTATGATTTCACGTACGCTCTCAGGCGGCATGAAGCGTCGCTTAATGATTGCCCGCGCATTGGTACATGAACCGAAGTTATTGATTTTGGATGAGCCAACGGCAGGGGTCGATATTGAGTTGCGTCGATCCATGTGGGAGTTTTTAGAGAAGGTTAATGCCACGGGTACAACGATTATTTTGACTACCCATTATTTAGAAGAAGCAGAAAGTTTATGCCGGAATATCGCCATTATTGATGCCGGCAATATTATCGAAAATACCAGCATGAAAGCCTTATTACGAAAACTGACACGAGAAGTGTTTGTTTTGGACGTAAAAGAAGCGATAGCAACAGATTTGCGGTTAAGTGGTTTTATCTTGCGGGTAATGGATGAGCATTGTATTGAGGTTGATATCGATCAAAATCAAACCTTAAATCAGTTATTTGAGCAATTAGCAGAGCAGGGCGTTACGGTAACCAGTATGCGTAATAAAGCTAATCGTCTCGAAGAAATGTTTGTGTCGGTGCTGAATGCGCCTGAAGATTCTGGATCTGAGGAGGCTGTGTCAGCCAACAGCTCTGCTACTCAACCAAAAGGAGCTGCGGTATGAATATGCTAGGTCAGTGGATTGCATTTAAAACCATCGTCTATCGTGAGATTCGACGTTTCTTACGTATATGGGTTCAAACGTTAGTACCACCCGCTATTACGATTGCGCTTTACTTCGTTATTTTCGGTAGTTTAATTGGCTCGCGTATTGGAGAGATGGGTGGCTTTGACTATATGCAGTTTGTGGTGCCGGGTTTAATTATGATGGCCATTATTCAAAACTCCTATGGCAATGTAGTGTCCTCGTTTTTTGGCACTAAGTTTCAGCGCAATATTGAAGAAATGTTAGTGTCGCCAGTAAAAGATATCACTATCTTATTAGGCTTTATTGTTGGCGGTATGGTGCGTGGACTATTAGTGGGCGGCATTGTCACGATTCTCGCTTTATTCTTTACCGACTTAAATGTGCATAACTGGTGGGTAACCATCAGTATGGTGATTTTAACTGCGTTAGTGTTTTCATTAGCCGGTTTTATTAATGCCATTTTTGCCGAGAGCTTTGATGATATATCGATTATTCCGACCTTTGTATTAACGCCGATGATTTATCTAGGTGGTGTATTTTACTCGGTCGATTTACTGCCAGATTTTTGGGCCAATGTGTCGTTGATTAATCCGATACTGTATATGGTTAATGGATTCCGATTTGGCATACTTGGTGCCAGTGATGTGGGTTTATTGCATGCCTATATTATGCTTATTTTGTTTGTAGCGATTGGTTTTTCAACATCATTGTATTTGCTGACGCGTGCAGAAAAGCTACGTAGTTAGTATGTGGGCTGATAAGCTGGCGGGTAAATAGATAAATAGATAGATAGCAAGCAAGGTAATAAGTTAGGTTCAGGTTTAGGCAGTTTATTTATGGGTAATACAAAAGATACATCTGTTTCAGAAGCGGCTCATTCGCTTTCGAATAACTATGCGTCTAGCTCATCGTTAGGCGAGCATAGCCAGTATGGTAATGAATACAATCCTGCCTTATTGCATCCTATTTTACGCAGTGAATATCGCAGTACCGTCGAGGATTTTGTAGCACCCATTTACGGCCATGATTTATGGCAATGCTTTGAGTTATCTTGGTTGAATGCCTGCGGCGTACCACAAGTAGCCTGTGCCGATATTATTGTGCCAATGGCGTCATTAGCTATTGTTGAGTCTAAGTCGCTTAAATTGTATTTAAACAGCTTTCATCATCGTCAGTTCGTTGATCAAGATGAAGTTAAAGCGCTGATTAAAACCGATTTAACCGCGCTGCTGAGTGCGGAAGTTGAAGTTGTGTTGCGTTCGGTATCTATAGTGCTGAGTGCTGTGCCACAGGCTGTTGAGCCGCTTTTATTAGATGATTTAGACATTAGCTGTAGTGAATATCAGCGCAACCCTAAACTCCTTTTATTAAATGCCGATAACCATCAAGTCAGTCATGAGCAGTTCTGTTCACACTTGTTACGCAGTCACTGCCCGGTGACTAATCAACCCGACTGGGGCACCTTGACGATCCGCTATTCAGGTCGTGCAATTAATCCAGAATCATTGCTACGTTATATTGTGAGTTTTCGTCAGCACAATGGTTTTCATGAGCAATGCGTTGAGCAAATATACTCTGACATTATGACCGAATGCCGGCCGGAGTTACTGACCGTTTATGCGCAATACACGCGTCGTGGCGGTATTGATATTAATCCTTGGCGATCGAATGACAATGAGCCATTAGTGCTAGACAGAGTATGGCGACAATAGTTTAAACGCGTCTAAACCAATAGCGAATAGGTAAATACATTATGTTTTTATCAGAAACAACATTAATTTTAGCGAGCGGTTTTTGGTTAACGCTTTTTATTGGCTGCGTCATGTTTGCGATTATTGCTATAAAGAGCCGTCGCCAATTGAGCGACCTAGATCGAATTATTGATACACAGCGCGGACATATTCAAAAGCTCTCGTCTTCGGTACCGGAGTTAGTTGTTGATGATTCTAATAGTGAAAGTGAGAATGGTGATTTACTGCAAGCGCAGCAATATGCTGATGAGTTAAAGCAGCAGATGGAGTCAATGGACGAGCTTCAAAAGCAGCAGGCGTTAAATAAAGAGAATGAGATAGTTGAAGCGATTGAAAAGCTTACAGAAGCAGAGGAAGGTTTATTAGCGAGCGAATCATTAGCAGATGCGCGTCAAAACGAAATTCTTGTTTTAGAGCAGCAAATAAAAGCCCTAAACGACATATTAGACGTAGGTGATCTTGCGACTATGCGAGAGATTATCGTTAACTTCACGGAAGAGACGCGAGGACTGTTAGCCACGATTACCGATTTAGAAGTAGAGCGTAATCAGCTATTACAGCAGTTAGAAGATACAGAATCGAACGAAAAAGGCACCATAGGCACAGTAGTTGGTTTAAAGCGTAAATTATCATTAGCTGAGCAGCAGATAAAAGACCTAGAAACAGAGCATGGATCACAGAACACAGAGCAAACGAGTGAAGGCTGACAGCTTTACAGAGCGGGGCATCTAAGATAAAGTGCCGCGCCTTTCGAGATAAAGCGTTTAGCGTATTGAAAGGTAAAGAAAGAAAAGAAAGAAAAGAGAAAAGAGAAAAGAGAAAAAACACGGTGAGGTGTCTGAGTGGTCGAAAGAGCACGCCTGGAAAGTGTGTGTACGGCAACGTACCGAGGGTTCAAATCCCTCCCTCACCGCCAATTAAAACAAAAAACAGAAAGAAACCAGCGCCCCATCCGCAATTGCACACCTTAGATTTGAACCCGAAA
>DMZE01000200.1 GCA_003492055.1 Cellvibrionales bacterium | reverse complement strand
AGTAATCGATGGGTTGTCAGACTTTCTAGAAATCTTATCAATTTCATCAATATAAACGATACCGACTTGCGCTTTCTCTACATCGTAATCGCATTTTTGCAATAACTTTTGAATAATGTTTTCAACATCTTCACCCACATAACCCGCTTCGGTTAATGTCGTCGCATCAGCGATAGTGAATGGCACATCTAACAATCGCGCTAAGGTTTCGGCTAATAGGGTTTTACCACTACCCGTAGGGCCTACGAGTAAGATATTACTTTTACCTAGCTCTATGCCGTTTTTCTCTTCACTGTCGTGACGAAGACGCTTGTAATGATTGTATACCGCTACAGCAAGCACTTTTTTGGCGCGCTGTTGGCCGATAACATATTCATCAAGAATATTATCTATTTCAACAGGTGTCGGAAGCTTATCTTGGCCGCCTTCAGATGTGCTCTCTTGAACTTCTTCACGAATGATATCGTTACAAAGATCAACACACTCATCGCAAATAAAGACCGAAGGTCCGGCAATTAATTTGCGCACTTCATGCTGGCTTTTGCCACAAAAAGAACAGTAAAGCAGTTTTCCGCTATCGCCTTCTTTGCTGTTATCAGTCATGGAACTTAACCTCACACTTTAAATACATATTGGAATGCATTTTAAACAAATTAGTTTTATCGAGCTTCATACCTTTAAGCTATACCCTTAAGCTATAACAAAGCATGTTCTACGACTATTATTGACACCCTTTATACGAAAAGTCTCCGCTCTTTAAAAGGCTTTTCTTCTATTAATAACTCTAGCACTAGTATGGATAATAGTTAGCGCTAGAGCGATTATTGCGAACATCCGAGGCAAAAATTGAGATAGATACAACAAACGCGATAAAGGATGCTACTTTTTATAATTAAAAGCCTAGTAAAGCCTGATAAATCAGTTACTTAAAATCATTGTTCAATGCCTTATATACGGCATTAACAATCCAGCGGATTGCTCTATCATCGATCTAAGCATTACAAAGTACAAAGAGGCCTGCCACTGACAAGCCTCTTCACGAAACACTAAGACTTAACGGTCTCTTCTTCGCGAACACCTAATACTTCATCGACTAAGCCGTATTCTTTAGCTGTTAGCGCATCCATAAAGTTATCACGCTCAGTATCACGCTCAATGGTTTCCATTGGTTGACCCGTATGCTCGGCCATCAATCGATTCAATTTTTCACGGATAATTAAGATTTCTTTGGCTTGAATATCGATATCCGTTGCTTGACCTTGCGCACCACCACTGGGCTGGTGAATCATGACGCGAGAGTTTGGCTGACAAAAGCGCTTACCTTTGGCGCCACCAGACAATAAGAAGGCACCCATGCTGGCCGCTTGACCCAGACAAACCGTGCTCACATCTGGCTTAATAAATTGCATAGTGTCATAAATAGCAAGACCGGCTGTTACCGCACCACCTGGTGAGTTGATGCACAAGCTAATATCTTTATCGGGATTCTCTGACTCTAAGAACAGCAACTGAGCGACAATAAGATTGGCCATATTATCTTCGACGGGCCCAACCACAAAAATAACACGCTCTTTTAATAATCGTGAATAGATATCATAAGATCGCTCACCTCTGGCGGTTTGCTCCACTACCATGGGAACTAATCCCAGATTTTTAATCGCTTCGCTACCATTTGTTTCGATCAATTTTCGTACTCCTAACAAGGTTATCAGTTGCGTATTATCAATTTTTCGATGTTACATCGAAAGAAAAGTCTATCATCGCTATTTATGGTCTTTATGTTGTCGCTCCTTCACTTTACAAGGAAGGACAATCAAAAAAGCGACTACACCTTCGCCAAGTGTAGTCGCTTAGATACTGCTATGCTAAGCAATTTCTGCAAATAAGCCAAGGATAATCCCGCTTAATTTGCACCTGCTTGAGACGTCTGTACAACATCGTCATAAGAGCTGACTTTTTCTGTGACCTGTGCAACTTCAAGTACCTTTTCAACGACGGTTTTTTCAACCAACATTAATTGCACTTGCTGCATACGGGTTTCATCACCCAAATAGTGTTTCTTAACTTCTTCAGGGTCATCATATGACGAAGCCAAATCATCAACAAAGGCCATTAGCTTTTCGCGATCAGGTTTCACTTCAAAATGCTCAACGGCTTGGCTTAAAATAACACCTAGCGCTACACGCTTACGGGCCTGCTCTTCAAACAAGGTATCGGGCAGTAAAGACATATCAAAATTTTCGGCAGCAGCACCAAACTGAGTCAATGATTGCTGACGAAGAGCAACGACCTCTTCTGCAATCATAGCGGCCGGCAAGTCGACTTTATTGTTCTCGAACAATCCGTCCATCACTTGCTGCTTAGTGTGACGCTCAACGGCATCCGCTAACTGACGTGTCATATTGTCTTTAACGTTTGATTTAAAATCGTCAAGATCGCCTTCCACTTCGAATTTCGCAAAAAACTCAGCGTTCATTTCTGGTAGCGTTTTCTCACTCACAGCATTAACAGTCACAGTAAAACCGACTGCAGCACCTTTAAGGTCTTCAGCGTGATAATCATCTGGGAAAGTGAGATTTAAAACCACTTCTTCACCGGCTTTCGCGCCTTCTAGTCCAGCTTCAAAACCTTCGATCATGCGTTTTGAACCTAGTTCTAATTCTGTACCTTCAGCGCTGCCGCCCTCAAAGGCTTCACCGTCTTTAGTACCGGCAAAATCAATATTCAATTGATCGCCATTTGCAGCAGCACGCTCTACAACAGTC
The DNA here is from genome assembly GCA_003492055.1 of Cellvibrionales bacterium. Taxonomy (GTDB): domain Bacteria; phylum Pseudomonadota; class Gammaproteobacteria; order Pseudomonadales; family UBA7434; genus UBA7434. Next base: position 3,466 of record DMZE01000200.1, on the reverse strand, counting down.
CAAGTCGATTGCTGATCAAGCAGCTTATCAATCATGCCTTGAACATCGTTATCAGTAATTTCTGACGTCAATTTTTCAACTGAAATGGCTGCACAATCGGCAAGCACGACTTCAGGATAGACTTCAAAGGTTGCGACGAATTCAAAATTTTCGCCTTCAACATTCTTAGTAGGGACAATAGAAGGTTGGCCCACTGGACGCAATTCTTCTTGCATAACGGCTTTTTGGAAAGATTGATTAGCCAGCTCGCTCAATACCTCGGCACGAATCGAATCACCGAAACGCTGCTTAACCACTTTACGAGGTACTTTTCCTGGACGGAAACCATCCAAACGAATTTTCTTTGCTGAACTAGCAAGGCGACTATTCACCTCAGTATCAATTTGCTCAGCCGGAATGGCTACGGTTAATTTGCGCTCTAGCCCTTCTGTCGCTTCGACGGAAACCTGCATGGATTTTACCTCTATCGTCATTTTAATCGGACCACTGAGAGTAATTGAGAGTAATCGTCAGAGGTTCGAGTGTTTGTATGGGTTCTTGAATTGTTTGCTGAGCAACCTTTATTGGTTTAAGACCCGCTTATCAGTGCAGAGTTAACGGAGACGGCCAATTGATCTGAAACCGTTCTTTAACCTTATAGATACGCTAATAGATACGCCAATCAATAAAAGTTATTTATTATGGTGCGGACGGAGAGACTCGAACTCTCACGGGTTACCCCACTGGAACCTAAATCCAGCGCGTATACCAATTTCGCCACGTCCGCAAAGTCGGCTAAATTAAACCAGCCATTTGCTACTTACTAGGTCGTACTTCTATCTTTTTTGTCAGAACTCAACGTTGTCTAAGACAACTAGCCGCAAGGCAGCAAATTGTTCTGCCTGCCAAAAAAGGATGCGGATTCTCCCATACTTAGGCAGCATTGATCAACCATTCCTGAGCAAAGAAACGCTATATTCGCTTGTTTAGGAAGATTTACACGCTAAAATTCAATTTTAGCGAGTCAAACATCCCTTTTGCTGGCCTAGAAAGGCTTTTGAGCCTATCGGCTATACTGGCTAGACCTCAAAAAAATTTGTCTGGAAACCCATGCCGACTATCCGTTTAAACAAGAAGCACAGCAAAAGCCCCAGTGAAATTCGTGCACTTACCGAACAATTAGCCCAGCTGTTACAACAGAAATTTCAGCTTAAACCTAAAAAGAATAACAACACGCTAACGTTTAAACGCTTGGATATGTCCGGCAAGCTCTGCCTGCTACCCAATGAAGTCGTTGTCACTGTTAAAACAGGCTTATTGACCGGAGCGCTAACCCCAGTTGTTGAAGCCGAACTTAAGCAAACATTGGATAAATATTTAACTTAAGCCCAAACCCGTCTAACGAAAATCTATATGCGCTGTAATATCGTACTAACACCTTGACCCAAGCCAACACACATTGTTGCTAGCCCAATCTCAGTATCTTTTTCTTCCATTACATTCAGTAGTGTTGTCATAATTCTTGCGCCAGAACAGCCCAATGGATGACCCAATGCAATCGCGCCACCATAAAGGTTAACCTTCTGATCAACATCGTCCATTAAACCTAAGCCATTCAATACTGGAATTGACTGTGCAGCAAAAGCTTCATTCAGCTCAACGGTTTGAATATCGGCAATCGACAACCCTGCTCTCTCCATCGCGTTCTGCGACGATGGCACAGGACCATAGCCCATAATCGATGGATCAACACCTGAGAGACCCATTGAAACAACTTTCGCTTTTGGCTTTAAACCCAGCGCTCTTGCCTTACCGGCACTCATAATAATCATCGCTGCTGCACCGTCTGTAATTTGCGAAGAAGTACCCGCAGTGACTGTGCCGCCTTTAGGCATAAATGCAGGACGCAACTGACCTAAGGTTTCAACCGTTGTTTCTGGACGAATGGTTTCATCTTTAGACGCTAAAAATAAAGCACCATTAGCATCATGCGCTTCACGTGCAATAATCTCTTTATCAAAAAGACCGCTTATTGAGGCTTCATGCGCACGCTGATGTGAACGCACCGCGAACTCATCTTGTTGTTGGCGCGTTATACCATGCATCATCGCAAGCGCTTCTGCGGTTAAACCCATCATGCCCGAACCTTTGGCTATATGCTTACTTAAGCGCGGATTAGGATTTAAGCCTTTAGTCATGGGTACATGTCCCATATGTTCAGAACCACCTATCACAAAAATATCACCATAACCGGCAAGCACTGACTGCGCGGCAATATGTAAAGCTGACATTGATGAGGCACACAAACGGTTAACCGTTTGTGCTGGAACGGTATGCGGAATTTGCGTAAGTAAAGACATCATACGCGCCAAATTAAATGACTGCTCTTCCGTTTGGTTAACACAACCCCAAATCACATCATGAATATCTGCAGGGTCAATACCCGCGTTACGAGCCAACAATTCTGACACTAAATCGGCGGCAAGATCATCTGATCGGACATTGCGGTACATACCATTTCTAGAGCGCCCCATCGGTGTACGAGCACAATCAATAATCACTGGTGTGTTATCTGCTAATTTCATTTTTCTTCTCCAATCATTACCTCTCACCAATCATGGCCGGGCAATTTAATTTATTTCATTAAGTTGGGCTTATTCATTCAAACCTATTAATAAAAGGTTCGCCCTTCTTTAGCCATAGCAACCAAGCTATCAAGCACTACGTACTCCGGACCGAGATCACTGTACTGCTTTGCCTTGTCACAAAAAGCTTGAATACCCACAGTATCAAGATAACGGAAAATACCGCCTCTAAATGGCGGGAAACCAACGCCCATAATAACCGCCATATCGGCCTCAGCAGGTGAAGCAACAATACCTTCATCAAGGCATCGCACCATCTCTAAAGCCATTGGAATCATTAAGCGATCGATAATCGTCTCATCTTCCATCTCAGTGCTAGCATCAATATGGCCTTCAAGTAACGTAGCGACACTGTCGTCGGCTACTTTTTGGATGCGACCTTTTTTATCTGGCGCATATTTATAAAAACCCATAGCATTTTTTTGACCAAAGCGGCCGGCATCAAATAACACTTCTGCAGCACTTTTAAAGCTAGGCTGCATACGATCGGGAAAAGCTGCTGCCATTACTTTTGACGCATGCTCACAAGTATCTAAGCCTACGACATCTTGCAAATAAGCGGGACCCATTGGCCAACCCCAGCGCTCCATCACTTTATCCATATGGGCAAAAGAAACGCCCTCTTTGATTAAGCCGTTTGCACTGCCTAAATAAGGGAATAAAACACGGTTAACTAAGAAGCCTGCACAATCATTAACAAGGACCGGCGTTTTGCCCAGTGAAACGGCATAACTCATTACCTTGGCAACGGCAGCATCACTACTCTTTTTACCGCGAATCACTTCAACCAAAGGCATTTTGTGTACCGGGTTAAAAAAGTGCATGCCACAGAAATTTTCTGG
>DMZE01000201.1 GCA_003492055.1 Cellvibrionales bacterium | reverse complement strand
CCGACGACCTTGAACTTAAAACTTAAACAAAAAAAGCAATCAACCAGAATATAAGAATACTTTTAGATAACGCTTAAAGGACAGGACTTCGACTGCCAGCCCACACCCATCGAGTAGAAGAGCAATTGAAAATGATACATAAGCACCAGGTATATCAACCCACGTTATCCGCTTATTCATAAGATAAAGAAAATAAAAACCGCCCCATTTTTGTGCACAAAAATGACGATCCATTAAAAAGACTAAAAAACCAGCATTACAGAGCAAACATCCGCTAAATTCAGCACTTCCACGCCCAGATTACTTGCCATTTTTCCACTGAAACAGTACCTTAGAACACAGTGCTGCACGAAGAGATGCAGATAAAATTAGAATTTAGGAGCAACCGTATGAAATTGGTAACAGCCATAGTTAAACCGTTCAAACTTGATGACGTTAGAAGCGCATTATCTGATGTGGGCGTACAAGGTGTAACGGTAACTGAAGTAAAAGGTTTTGGTCGCCAGAAAGGTCATACCGAGCTGTACCGAGGTGCTGAATACGTTGTCGATTTCCTTCCTAAAGTGAAGCTAGAAATCGCCGTTAGTGATGAGCTCGTCGATGTCGTTATTGAAGCGATTACTTCATCAGCCAATACAGGTAAAATTGGCGACGGCAAAATTTTCGTTGCTAACCTAGAGCAAATAGTGCGTATTCGTACCGGTGAAACAGGTAATGATGCTGTATAGCAACTCAATATCTTTGGTAGTTAAAAAGGCCGCATTAGCGGCCTTTTTTCCCCCTATATAAAACTAAAAACAATGGTTAGATTGTCTCGTAGCTATTCCGAATTATGGTGTGCAACAACGACTTTTCAGGCATACAGGCCGGTCACTCTAAATACGCTAATCCTTCAATAAAAAAACCATGAGAAATAATGCCGTTTTGCTTTTAGTGCTCGCCAAAAGAGACAGCTACTACATCTAGTGGTCTGGAGCTGGTTCGAGAACAATCCTTATGAATGACCGCTGTTTTAGCAAAATAACAATGGCGCTTTCGCTAATCTTAGCTATAAATATACTTACTTGAAATGTCGGCGATGCCAGACATAGTGTGTTTTTTTGTGTAAACGAGAGTAACGAGAGTATTACCGTGAAAAAATCAGATGTAAAAAAAGCAACTAAAGCGCAATCAGCTAATGCTAAAAAAGATACAGCAGCAGCGGTTGATCTTTCTTTTATTGGCTCTAAAGATGAAGTGGCTGAAACACGCAACACCGCGAGTCGTGAACGTGTTCGTTCTGTATTAGATGATGAAGTCGCAAAGTTTTTGAACGGTGGCGGAAAAATCAGTAATGTCGCGGCAAACGTAATGGGTGATCCACCACGTAAGCCAGAAAGTAATTACGGCAGTCGACCTATTTAATTAAGCTAAATAATTTGTTTAGCTTTTAAGACTTGTTAGCGCCGTCGGCAAGTCTTTTATGTGGCTGATAATTGCATCAGCCACTATTCCCTCAGATTGATCTTCATCCTTCCCTTTTTGATACTCATGCTTTTTTATGCAGTTATGCTTATGTTCATGACCATCTAGCCATATGGCTTTAAATTTTGCGCGCTTTGCGCCTACGATATCGCATAGAAAATCATCCCCTACATGAGCAACCTCAGAAGGATCTAAAGCTTGGCCCATTAGGCTTTCAATACGGCTAAGTGCAGTATCGAAAATAAGCCCATCGGGTTTGCTGGCATTAATATGTTCTGCCGATAGCGCAAAAGAAAAATGATGCCCTATGCAGGTCTGCTTAACATCCGCATTGCCATTGCTGATAGTACCTAGTAAATGGTTTTTACTGAGCAACGACAGTAATTCTTCAACGCCTTCATAGCAATTTACTTTTTGTCTTAACTTATAGTGTACGTTAAAAGCTTGCTCTGCTAATTCTATGGCTTCTTTTTCTGAGTAATTACTGCGAAGCGCAAAGGCTTTAATCGTCTCTTTTCGTACTTGGCTAATTTGATTTTTAAATCGAATATCATTTTTAAACAACGTGAAACGAAACTCAGACAGAGCCGCAAGGCTAAATTGATTGGTTAATGATTTTGCATTAATTTTAAGCCATTCATAGGTTTCATGTTCAGCATGCATTAACGTTGGCTTTAATGGCCATAAGGTATCGTCTAAATCAAAAGTAATGGCTTTAATGGGCATGGTCATTGTCGCTTTTTTTTGCATTGTCGCTTTTATTTGGATCGTCATTATTGTTCTGGCTTGCTGCTTCGCGGACTTCATTGTCTGCGTGTATTTGCTCTGCCGTTCGTTGAGCTTTAGGGTGGGCGTCATCATAAACACTGGCAAGGTGCTGAAAGTCTAAGTGTGTATAGATTTGAGTGGTCGATAAATTCGCATGCCCCAGCAATTCTTGCACGGCTCGTAAGTCGCCGCTGGACTCCAGCATATGACTGGCAAAGGAATGTCTAAGCATATGGGGGTGCAAGTTCTGTTGGTATTCTAAATGCTGAGTGGCAACCTTAAGACGCTGTTGGATAGCACGATGAGAAAGTCTTGTGCCACGTGTGCTGACAAATAACGCGGGTTCATCAGCAGTCGCCATGGTAGGTCGTTCAGTAAGCCAATGCTGAATGGCGCTAATAGCGGCCTGGCCTAGCGGCAAGATACGCTGCTTATTCCCTTTACCAGTAACCGTAATAAGCGACTGTGCCTGGCTTAGATCAATATCATGGATATTCAGTGAGGCTAGCTCAGCTAGCCTTAAGCCGGCAGCATAAAAGGTTTCCATTATCGCTTTGTCACGAATGCTAAGTTTACTGTCGGTTTCGGATGCTGTCTTTGAAGTGGCGGATTGTGCCGGTCTAATCAGTGCATTATCCAATAGGCCTTTTACTTGATCGACATCCATAGTCACAGGCAATTTTTTATTGGCTTTAGGCGCTCGAATGCCATCAGCAGGATTATGATCGACCGATAAAGCATGGCCTTCCATATACTGGTTGGTGAAATTAAAAAAACTTCGAATAGATGAAAGCTTACGTTGAATGGATTTTGGCGCTAAGCCTTGGCGATGCAATTTGGCGGTGTACTGACGAATCCATTCACTATCAATGCTGCTAAGCGTTTGACGATCTGAAGATTCGCAATGCCGATAAAAGTGATTAAGGTCAGCCTTATAGGCGGCTATAGTATGTAGCGATAAGCGGCGTACTGAAGTGAGATAGTCAATAAATAAAGCGCCCGCCTTATTTAGCGAGTCTTTGTCAGAAGACAATACGCTTATCGAAGAATTGTCAGGCATGACGCGAAGGCTGCTTTCATGATAACTGTCGTTTAACTAAGGCAGTGAGTATGTCGCAAAGGTAGTCGAGAAACAGTGTGCCAGTGTCGCTATTATAATGGTCGGCACTGTGATGCGCGACAGCCAGCATAACGACAATGTCAGAGCCAGTGCTACGTTTGATGGTGTTGCTAGCAATAGCGGCCGAACCTACAGCGTATTTTGTGTCGCTAAAAATAAAGGCGGCTTCAGTTTCTCTTAAGCTGCCACACAGCGATTGATTATTATTGACGATACCTGAAATTGTTTGCTCAGCATCATCGATATTTTGGAAAAAATCAGCGTCTATGGAATATTGTTGCTGTGTTGCCGCGTCAGTAATTAACGTGACACTGGCTGACTCTATAGCAAATTTTTTGTGAAGCTCTGCCTGCATTAGCGTGAAAATGCTATTAAGTGAGTCGGCATTAATGAGATCAATCACTAATGATTGAGTCGTATTGAGTAAGTTATCATTTTCTTTAGCGGCTTCAATCAGTTCGCCCAACTTGTGTCGCGTTTGTATGCCTCGCTCTCTGAGTATGGCTACTTGGCGTTCAATTAAAGAGGTGGCATTACCACTTTGATGAGGTAACGACATTTCCGATAAAATGGTTGGGTTGCGGTGAAAAAAATCGGGGTTGTTAGTCAAAAAATTAGCAACCGTTTCGTCTGACAATACTGGGTTAGCATTGTCAGTTTGCGAATTATTTTTTTCATTACTGATTGTGGCTGAGCTCATAATGTCATTTTCCCGTCGAATACTTTCGTCGCACTACCGGTCATAATAAGCGGTGTATTGCCACCTGACCATTGAATATTTAATTGACCACCAATAAGTTCTACATCCACTCCGGCGTCAAGTAAACCGTTATTGATACCTGTTGCCACGGCGGCGCAAGCTCCGCTGCCGCAAGCCTGTGTTTCTCCAACGCCTCGCTCGAACACGCGCAATTTAACGCGGTTGCGAGAAATAATTTGCATAAAGCCAACATTCACATTGTTGGGAAATTGGCTGTGACACTCTAACACTTTACCTAGACCGGCAACGTCTGCGGTATCAATATTATCTACCACCAGCACTGCATGCGGATTGCCCATAGAGGCTATGCTAATGTCACTGCTGCCTTGTGTATGATTAATCGTATAGGTGTTCGTCTGCGTGTCATTGGCAAGCGCTAGGTCTGGCGTAAAAGGTAGCGACGCAGGATCAAAATTGGGTACGCCCATATCGACCCTAAAGGTATTGTTATCGACAACATCAATATTAATGAGGCCGGTATTGGTTGAAACTTTTAACTGCCGTTTGCCAGTGAGTTTTTTATCGGTGACAAATTTTCCAAAACAACGGGCGCCATTGCCACATTGTTCTACTTCAGTGCCATCACAATTATAGATGCGGTAATGAAAGTCGGTGTCTGTAGTGGTGGGTGGCTCTACCAGTAATACTTGATCGCAGCCAATACCTAAATGCCGGTTAGCAATATGGCGAATATGGTCAGCGCTGAGTTGAGCGTTTTGCGATAGCAAATCAATCACCACAAAGTCATTGCCAAGTCCGTGCATTTTGGTAAATCGCAATTGCATAAATAAAACCTACTCAGCTATCTAGATTGATGTATTTTTGAAATGATCGAGTGAAAATTAAATTTAAAATATAAACTAAATTGTTTTTTCACCGCGCACTAAATCTTCAATCGTTTCGCGTTCGCGCACAATATGAAATGCTTCGCCATCGACCATAATTTCAGCGGCGCGTCCACGACTGTTATAGTTAGATGCCATAACAAAACCGTAAGCGCCAGCCGAGCAAAGACAGAGTAAATCTTGTTCGGCAATCGCCAGTAATCGATCCTTGCCAAGAAAGTCACCGGTTTCACAAACAGGGCCCACGACATCATAAGTAAACTCTGGGCGATCGGTTTTTTCAGTGAGTGGCAAAATATCCATCCATGCATTATAAAGCGCAGGACGAATCATATCGTTCATGGCGGCATCAACAATAGCGAAACGTTTTTCTTCGTTATGTTTAATGGTATCAACACGCGTTAATAATACACCGGCGTTGGCAGCAATTGATCGACCAGGTTCCATCACTAATGATTGTGTGCGCCCAGCTAAGGTTTTAAGCAAGGTGGCAACATAGTCAGCGGGTGAAGGTGGTTGTTCATCTTGATAGCACACACCAAGGCCGCCACCGACATCAATATGCGATAAGGTAATACCCGCTTCTGCTAAATGGTCAACTAACTCGAGCACGCGTTTCAATGCGTCATTAAACGGCGCCAGTGAAGTAAGCTGCGAACCAATATGGCAATCGATACCAATAACATTTATGGAAGGCAGTGCGTGAGCGCGCTGATAAACCCGTGGCGCTTCATCAATATCAATGCCGAATTTATTTTCTTTTAATCCGGTTGAAATATAGGGATGGGTTTGCGCGTCGACATCAGGGTTAACGCGTAATGAAATAGAGGCAACAACGCCAAGCTCGTCTGCAATAGAGGCAATGCGTTCAAGTTCGGTTTCAGATTCAATATTAAAACAATGAACCCCCACTTCTAGCGCGCGCGTAATTTCATGCGATTTTTTAGCTACGCCAGAAAAAACGACTTTTGCAGGATCGCCACCGGCCAATAATACTCGCTCGAGTTCGCCGACAGAAACAATATCAAAACCGCTACCGAGTTTAGCCAGTACGCTTAGCACGCCTAAGTTGGAATTGGCTTTAACTGCATAGCAAACTAAATGCTCACCCTTTTTTTCGGCACTTGAAGTGTCAGCATCTAAGGCGTCACGATAAGCGAGGTAGTGAGTTTCTAACGCTTTTTTTGAGTAGACATAGGTAGGCGTGCCAACTTGCTCGACAATAGAGGCTAGTGACAGTTGCTCAGCCATTAGCTGGTTATTTTGATAATAAAATTCTGACATGGGTTAAGCGTATTCCTGCGATCTAATCTATATAAGTTAATCGTTATTCAGTGACTTCTGTTTTGTTAGCAGTTTCTGTAACAGTTTTTATAGCAGTCTCTACAACACCATCGCCAGCCTGATTATCTTGCGGCAAATAGAGTGCCCCTTTTTGACCGCAGGCAGTTATGCATACGCTAATAGCCGATAGCGATAAAAAAAGTATAAACGGAGTGATGCTTCGCATGTTAATACCTTATCGTTGTTTAATTGCATTGCCGGCTTTAGCGGCAGCCTGCTTGACTTGTTCAGGTGCAGTGCCGCCAATATGATTACGGCTGGCAACGGAACCTTCTAATGTCAAAATTGCAAACACATCTTTATCAATCACATCACTAAACGTTTTTAATGTCTCTAATGATAGCTCACTTAAATCGCAATTAAGGTCAATGCATTTAGCCACGGCGTTACCCACAATTTCATGTGAGTCCCTAAACGCAATACCCTTACGCACTAAGTAATCGGCAAGGTCGGTTGCTGTTGAAAAACCTTTGCCCGCAGCGTCGCGCATATTATCTGTTTTTGCAGTAATCGCTGGCACCATATCGGCATAGGCGTTAAGGCAATCTAATAAAGTGTCGAC
>DMZE01000275.1 GCA_003492055.1 Cellvibrionales bacterium | reverse complement strand
GCTATCGTTTAGCTATCGTTTAGCCATCGTTTATCTGTTTATCTAGCCACCCGCCAACAACTTTTTTTTCTGTTTAAGAAAATCAGCCAAATCATTAAGCACATCACTGCTCTCAGGTTTACTGATTAAAAGCGAATCGATATTTTCTAACTCTTTATCTAATCGACTCATATCATCTAAGCTGCCTGACTCACTCGACAAACATTTATCGCGACAGAAATGCAGCCATTCTTCGCGTTCATCGGCCGTTAAACTATCAGGAAAATTACGCGCTCTGTAACGAAACAATAAATCGGGTAGCCGCGCATCCTCAAAAGGAAAAACACTGCCGGCCAATGTCGCCGCATCAGCAGTAGGTATTTTCTGCATTAATGGTTTATCCCTGTTTGGAATAAAACCATCATATAGCAGCGCCTCGGCATCACGGTCACTGTTATCGAATGCATTGGCGGTTACAACCGCTTGCAATTTTTTGGCTAAACCTGAAAAAGCTAATAACTGCTTTCGATGTGCCTCACAGCTTGGCCAATCTAAAGATAAACGCGCAGCCACTTTATCATCCACCAACTTAGGGGTTAAGACGATAGGACAGCGATTGATATGAATGGATTTAAGGGGAATGCGATCAATACCTGCAGGTAAATCAGCAACGCGCGTAAATAATAAATCAGCAATTTGCTGAGCATCTAAGTCAAATAAGGGTTTAGGTGAATAGCGTAAATCCACACAGATAATTTCATTTTTGTTTTTAGGATGCTGCGCAATGGGCAGCACCAATGAACCACAGCAAAATTCAGAACCAAACCGAGAGGAAATATGCAGTACGGGCTTGCCACTACCCAGTGCTAGTGCCTCTTGCGCCTTCTGCTTTTGACGCAGAGAAAACACATGATCAAATAGCTGGGGATGGGTATCTTTAATTAATTTAGCCACAGCAATGGTCGCATAGACGTCTGAGAGCGCATCATGCGCCGCCTCATGCGACAAACCGTTAGCCTCAGTTAATTGCTCTAACCGAAAACTCACTACGCCATCATCACGCTGCGGCCAGTTAATGCCCTCAGGCCTAACGGCATAGCAAAGGCGTAACATATCAATGATATCCCAGCGGGTATTGCCATTTTGCCATTCACGGCCATAGGGATCATAAAAATTTCGGTATAAGCCATAGCGCGTTACTTCATCATCAAAGCGCAAACTGTTATAACCGACACTACAGGTATTAGGCTGGGCCAACTCAGCGTGAATAGCCGCAAAAAAATCTCGCTCACTCACCCCTTGCTGATCAACTTGCTGCGGCGTCATACCGGTGACTAAACAGGCCTCAGCATGAGGTATAACATCAAGTGCTGGACGACATAAAATATTTAAGGGCTCGCCAACAATATTAAAATCATTGTCAGTTCGCACGCCTGCAAACTGCGAAGGCATATCTTCGGCAGGGTTAATGCCCCATGTTTCGTAATCATGCCAATATAAAGTATCCATTAAACCCTCGATATCCAAACTCATTTAAAACGATCTTAGCAATAACAATAACAATAACAATTAAGCCGACTGCTCTTTAAACTGATAGCTAGCCAATTTAGCATATAGAGCAGATTCTTTTAACAAGTGTTCGTGAGCCCCTTGAGCGACTAACTCGCCATGATCTAACACCGCAATGGTATCAGCATGCAAAATAGTTGAGAGTCGATGAGCAATAATTAACGTAGTGCGATTTTCCATTAGCCGCTCTAGCGCTTTCTGAACCTTAAACTCACTTTCAGTATCTAACGCGCTGGTCGCTTCGTCTAACATTAAAATACGCGGATCTTTTAATATGGCACGCGCTATAGCGATACGCTGCTTTTGCCCACCTGATAAACGCACACCCTGCTCACCTAAAAAGCTATTATACCCATTAGGAAGCTGACTAATAAACTCATGCGCATAAGCCGCTTTGGCTGCCTCTATTACCTCTTCGTCTGTAGCATCGGGCCGACCGTAACGAATATTACTGGCAACATCAGTAGTAAATAATGTTGGCTGCTGGGCAACCACGGCCAACTGCTGACGAAGCGCCTGTGGACTCAGCTCACGAATATCTTTATTGCCTAGCGTTACCAGGCCAGACTGTGGATCATAAAAGCGTTGTATTAACTCAAACACCGTTGATTTACCCGCACCCGATGGCCCCACTAACGCAAGGCATTGACCTTCTGGCAATACTAAAGAGAACGATTTCAAGGCCGGCTCATCAGGCCTAGAAGGATAATTAAAACTTACCTGCTTAAAGGCCAACTCAGCCGGTAAGGATTTTGCATCTGCCGCTATTAAGGGCTCGGCGATAAGACTTTTAACTTGTAGTAGCTCAACCAAGCGTTCGGTTGCACCAGCCGCACGTTGTAAATCACCAAACACTTCTGACACCGTTGCCACGCCCATGGCAACCATAAGGGCATAAAAGATAAAGGCCGCGAGATCACCGGCCGTCATTGACCCATTAATCACATCGCTACCGCCTACCCACAACATAACCGATAGCGCGGAAAACACCATCAAAATAACGGCAGACATCAAAAACGCACGCTGTGTCACGCGACTTTTCGCTATACCAAAAGCCTCTTCAACATGTGAGCCAAACACCTTCTTCTCTTGCTGTTCTTGTGTATAGCTTTGTACCGCTTTAATATTCTGGATGATTTCACCGGCATAGCTGCCTACATTGGCAATCGAATCTTGGCTAGCACGAGATAACCGTTTTACTTTTTTGCCATAAAACAACATAGGCAGCATCACCAACGGCACACAGCCAACGACAATTATCATTAACTTAGCATTAGTAATAAACAGCATAATTAAAGCGCCCACTGTCGTCAGTGAGCTCCGCAATGCCAAAGAGAAAGAACTGCCAATAATGGTTTGCAAAAGCGTAGTGTCGGTAGTCAGCCGAGAGGTGATTTCACCGCTGCGGTTAGTTTCAAAATAACTGGGATGCAGGTTAACGATATGATTAAAAACGGCAGTGCGTATATCGGCACTCACACGCTCACCCAGCCATGACACTAAATAAAAACGTGTAAATGTGCCTAGCGACATTAAAAAGGCCAGCGCCAAAAGCACCAAGACCGCTTGATTAAGCAGCGCTAAAGAACCCTCACCAAATCCGCTATCAATTAATAACTTAACTCCTTGCCCCATTAATAAGGTCAGCGACGCCGTAAACAGCAATGCTGCCATCGCAGTAATCCAGCGCCATTTATAAGGCTTTAAATAACTAAGAAGATGAAAAAGAGAGGAGAGTTTTTTGGGGGCCGCAGCCGTTTCATTTTTTGATTCGGCGCCATCGACCGATTCCACATTAACTGCTGACATTATGTATCTCTATAAAATAAATCATTAATTGGCGATAGTAGCCATCGTAGCACTTTTAGCTACTTTTTATGCTGAGTATTTTCAGGTCGTATTTTACGCTTTTCTTAAGACAAAAAAGCCGGGAATATACCCGGCTTTTTTAAGCTATCGATAACACTTAGCACTCTCTAAGCATAATTAGTATTCTCAAGAAATAATGAGGTTAAGCATGATGAAAAGGTGTCACCAGCGATGTATCCTCACCAGCTTTACTCACACCGTGTTGATTCATTAATAGAATCTCAATAGACGCTTTTTGCTTAGGCATAACATCGACCATTAATAAATAGCCACCCTGCTCAATAACATCATGAAAACGTCGAATTTTATAATTCTCAGTTTGCATACCAATAAAGCCGCCAATCCACGTTGAAAAACCAACAGTAATAGCAGCAATACCCAACACACCTAACATGCCAAACATATCAAACCAAGACGTCAACTGGTTAACAAGAACAATCGCGATAACAGCCAATAATACCCCGTAAAAAAAACCTCTCTCACCAGAGCGGAGAATATCTAATTGATGTATAGGCGTTGCAGCATGCAAATGATGCTTTTGAATGCCGGCCTCATCTTTACTGAGCACATGAAAGTTCCAATCACTAATGCCATTAGCATGTAATAACTTCGATACCGATTCAGCAACATCAATGTCATAGGTTAAATAATATAATCGTTTCATAATAAAGCCCTTTTATAATAATGATGACCATTAACTAAAAAAAACAGACTACAAATGTGAAAATACTGTTTGTACTAATGAATATACGTGCGGTATTGCATGTTGTATTACTTGTTCTGTAACTTATTCTGTAACGTGTTCTATAACGTGTTCTATAACGTGTTCTATAACGTGTCTTATAAATAGTTACGTGAAAAGTTAAAAAAAAGAAGAGGGCTTTATAGATTAATTAGATCTAACCCTTATACCTAATAGGCATATCATTGAAAAGACGAATGTTTTATTGAATTAACGTCTCAATTTGCTCGAAAAAAAACCTTAAGATATCGTAATTCTTTATTCGTAAAAATAAACAGCATATGTAAAAACTGATGCCCTGTGAAAAAACTAACGAGATGCAATTGCCTCATTAAGTATCTCTCTGAACTCATCGTTATCCCAGGGTTTTGTGCAGTGGCAAAAAATCTTACCTTTATCAATAGCTGCCAGCGTAGCCGTTACTTCAGAATAGCCGGTTAATAGTATTCTTACGGTTGATGGCGACTGCTCTACAACCTGCTCAAGAAATTCTGCGCCATTCATTTTTGGCATTCGCATATCAGAAACAACAAGGTCAATGGCGTGCTCATTAATAATCGCCAAACCTTCATCGCCACTTTCTGCCGTATAAATATCCCAACCGGTATTACGGCATAAACGACGTAATGCAACCAGTATAGATTTTTCATCATCAACAAATAATACTTTTTTCATCGAGTTCGAATCTTCTTTAGATTGAGCATCAAAGTTTAAAAAATCTAAATCACCCATCTCATCCCTGTCCTTCTAATAGCACTGTTAAATTTTCTAATTGTTTTTTTTGCTGATCCACCAAATCACTTAACTGCCTATTGGAATGGACCAAATCAAAATGGTGAAAACATTGTCTCAAAACCGTTTTTAGCTCTTCATTATTCCATGGCTTGGCTAAAAAGCGCTGCACATCACCGCGATTAATCGCGGCCAAAATATACTCTAAATCAACCAAGCCCGATAAAATAACAGCAACAGTGAACGGATACTGCACTTTAATTTTTTTAATTAAATTAAGACCATCAATATCAGGCATATGCTGATCAATTAAGATTACCTGTATTTCATTCTCGGATAAAAGCTTTAATGCCTCACCACTATTGCTAGCCGTTAGCACATTAAAGCGCTCATGACGCAAGGCTCGCATCAGCGATGACAATATCCCAGATTCATCATCAACACACAGTAAATTCTGTTGCGTACTCATCTGCTCATTTCCTTATTAAGTAACATAGCATGGTTTAACTGCCACTCCGCATAAATCAACTAAGCATCTATCCCTAAAACGGGTAAACGAATGGTAAAGCTTGCCCCCTCACCTAGCTCGCTATCTACGGTTATTGTCCCCTTATGTGCATCAACAACACTTCGAACAATATGTAGACCTAAACCTGTCCCCTCACTCACACTCTTAGTTGTAAAGAAAGGATCAAAAATATTAGAT
This sequence comes from Cellvibrionales bacterium, assembly GCA_003492055.1. Taxonomy (GTDB): domain Bacteria; phylum Pseudomonadota; class Gammaproteobacteria; order Pseudomonadales; family UBA7434; genus UBA7434. The sequence continues at coordinate 2,464 of DMZE01000275.1, read as the reverse complement.
ATAATATTTTTTGGTATACCTATACCAGAATCAGTAATCATAATGCTAACATCATCGCCAATATGACGTGTCGTAATCGTTATCGATCCGCGTTCTTCAATAGCATGAGACGCATTAAGCAATAGGTTAAGAAACACTTGAGCTATTTTACCATCATTACAATAAACAGCCGGTAACTCACCAAAATCTCTATTCACTTCCGTTTTATATTTAAGCTCATTCCACGCCATATTCAGCGTTTTCTCTAATAAAGCATTAATATCTGTATTTTTATAATCAGCAGAATTAGTGCGAGAAAAATCTAATAAATCAGCTACAATTTTTCTTATCCGATTAACACCATCAATTGACTCATCTAACAAATCATTCATATCTACCATTAAAAAATCGATATCGACCTTATCTAACAAGGCATTCAAATCGGCTATTACCTTGGCATTAATTTCAACATAGCGCTTAGCATCGGTACATTCAATGCCCGTTTTTATAGAAAACTTCTGCGCATCAATAACCTGACGAATATCTTCAATATAATCGCGTAAGGTGCCCAAGTTACTCGAAATAAAACCGACAGGATTATTTATTTCATGCGCGACACCTGCGGCTAATTGACCTACCGAAGCCATTTTTTCAGATTGTAGTAATTGTAAGTTAGATGATTTTAATGTTTTGATCGTTTTTTCTAATTCACGATTAGCAAGAAATAATTCAACGGCTCGCTCTTCGAGTAAACTCTCAGCTAATTTTCTGGCCTTGCGCTCACGAGACAGCGCATTCATTAGCGCTTTATTTTCGGCAATTAAGTCTTTATCAGACATGGCGCGTAATCACCAATTCACAATGGTCATGGCCATCATGAATACACACAGGCATAGCTAAAGTCACATCCTCAGCAAACATATTGGCAGCGCTTTTCAGCATACCCATTGCTAAGTAACACAATTTTTTTGTAGAACGGTATTCTAAAACCATTTCATGATCACTCGAACGCTTAACCGTTAATGTCGGCGGTTGCGCTTTTTTATCTAATTTTTTTACTTCCATATGAATAATAGAATCTAAACCTTTAAGTAAATCCCATAACGTTAAGGGAGCAAATACTTCTGCCGGCATCGATTTATGTAAATTAACAAATAAATACTCGCCAAACAAACCGAGCAAATCATTAATAGCCGTGTCAGTTACCGTAGATAGCTCGGTGACAATAGCGAACAATTCTTCGTCCGGATAGCGCTCAGTAGTAACAAATACACCACCACTTGCCAAGTCACAACGCTCAAGAATGGCATCCCATACCTGAAAACCCTGCTCTGATTCAATCATCTCTTGAAGATGCGTAAAGATAACGCCTTTCACGATTAGCTCTCCCTATATAGCTCTATCTATTTAGTATTTCTCGTTTATTTGTTAATCAGCTAATAATTGAATCAGCTCACCATCCAAGAAATATAATCTAACAGTCTAACCCTAATGACAGTCTACTCAGCCTTTAGTTTATTACAACGACATCTGAGTATCCATCGGCCAATCAGAAGCATCGACTCTACCATTGCCCACAGGCAAAATCACGGTAAAAACCGTACCCATGCCCACCCGACTACTCACGCTTAGCGCACCACCATGACTTTCTGCGACATTCTTAGCCATATGCAAGCCTAGCCCTATGCCCTCACCCACATTTCTGGTGGTATAAAAAGGATTAAATATAGTGGTTAATTTCTCTTCTGGTATACCGCAGCCATTATCAATTACATCGATACGAATATGCCGCTGCAACTGTGTGGTACGTAAAATGATTTCCCCTTTAACTTCATTGCCTCTTGCATGAACGGCCTGTACGGCATTGTTTATGATCGCTAAAAAAGCCTGATTCAATTTATTCGTACTGACCTTAGTCGTGAGTAATTCATCATAGTCTTTTACTAATTGAATATTTTGACTTAGCGACATATCTAGCTTGCACAGTGTTGAATCCAATACCTTATTAACGTCTTCATCACTTGTATCTAGAAGCTCAAAAGGTGAAACCTCAGACAAATCTTCGATAATATTCTGCACTCGTGCAATACCCGTCATTGATTCATTGATCAAGTTCTCTACATCACCCAAAATATAATTTATCTCGTCGTCATTATCCAAAGCCATAATCTCTATTATTGAAAGTGTTTTTTGGGTCGACAACCTTTCAATTATATACTGCTGCTGCATAAGAATTTTCTTTAACGATTCAGCGTATTCTTGCAACGTCATTAAATTACTTGAGACAAAGCCTAATGGATTATTCATTTCATGGGCAATGCCTGCCGCTATTAAATTAATCGAATCGGCTTTATTAATTGAGTCTGGATTATTGATAGAATCTGAATTATCTATCACCGCTTTATTATTCTTGATTGATGTCAGCTGAGCGTGCTTAAGCTGGCTATGTTTAAGTTGGCTATGTTTAAGTTGGCTATGCTTGAAC
>DMZE01000211.1 GCA_003492055.1 Cellvibrionales bacterium | reverse complement strand
TGTTTTAGTATTAGCCGCATGGGCGGTTACCCTGTTCCTTGCTAACAACTTATTTGCTGGCAACTTCGATAGCAGTATGAGCTGTCAAACGGATTGTCGTCAAACGCTCTACTGGAGCGCTATTGGTTTAGCCCTCCCAGGCACTCTGCTCGCCATAATTAATGTGATGCAGTCTCGAGACTCGCTATTAGCTAAGGGCAACCTAGTGCTAGGCTTTGGACTCATCTCGATTTTGTTTGGCATCATGGTGATTGCTGCACTAGGCTAGACACCTAGCTTGGATATAGCTGGCTTAAGAATATTTTTCTTTAGGCGATAGGATTAGGCTCGCGCATAGTCTGCCGCCTTACCCAGCCAGCGCTGAGCCAGTAAAGGGATACGTTCAGGATGTTCACGCATCAGCCATTGTGCGCAGCGCTGTACCTCTGGCAATAGATCGGCGTCTCTCACCAGGTCGGCCATACGCAATCTCACATCACCAGACTGCTTAGTCCCCAAGACCTCCCCTGGACCACGCAATTCCAGATCGACTGCCGCCAACTTAAAACCATCAGTAGATTTCCTTAAGGCATCGATACGCTTTTTTGCATAATCGCCTAAGGGGCTGCTATACATTAAGACACAACTACTCTGCTGTCGCCCTCGCCCCACTCGACCACGCAATTGATGTAACTGCGCCAATCCAAAGCGTTCGGCATTCTCGATCACCATCAGTGTCGCATTAGGTACGTTAACACCTACTTCGATAACCGTGGTTGCTACTAGCACCTGCACCTTCTGCTGCGCGAAGTCCTGCATGGTCTGATTCTTTTCTTGTGATGGTAATCTGCCGTGGACTAAGCCAACCGTAAAGCCATGCAGTTGCTGGCAAAGATTATCGTAAGTCTCTGTCGCTGTTTGGCAACGTAATGTCTCAGACTCCTCAATCAAACTACAAACCCAATAGACCTGCGCACCAGCAGCACAGGCTTGCCGAATACGTTCAATCACTTCAGCACGTCGACTGTCTGCTATCGCAACGGTTTTAATCGGCTGACGGCCCGGTGGCATTTGATCAATAATCGAGTGATCTAAATGTGCGTACATACTCATCGCCAAGGTTCTAGGAATAGGCGTTGCTGTCATGGTTAAAAGGTCAACATTGGCACATAGGTTTTTTAACTGTTCTTTTTGGCGAACACCAAAGCGATGCTCTTCGTCGACAATCACGAGTCCAAGGTCTTTAGCTTCCATATCTTTTTGGATAAGTTTATGCGTGCCAATAAGAATGTCGGTTGCGCCACTTTTAAAGGACGCCATGACTTTTGTTTGTTCTTTGCTGGTTTTGAATCGAGAGAGTGTATCTATAGCAATGGGTAAATCAGCAAAGCGATCTTGGAAGTTTTGGAAATGCTGCTGGGCGAGCAGGGTGGTTGGCACTAACACCATTACTTGCTTGCTGTTACTGGCCGCAAGAAAGGCGGCGCGCATGGCAACTTCGGTTTTACCAAAGCCAACATCGCCGCAGACTAAACGATCCATAGCTGTATCTTTTTGCATGTCAAAAATAACGGCTTCAATGGCCGTTTTCTGGTCAATAGTTTCTTCAAAGGGAAACTTATCGCAAAATTGATCGTAATCATTCTCTGTTAGCGCAAAGGGAAAGCCTTCCATAGACTTTCGTCGTGCATAAATATCGAGTAGCTCTGCTGCAACATCATGGATATTAGCAATGGCTTTTCGTTTCGCATTACCCCAATTTTCACTGCCGAGTTTGTTCAGTGGCGCGGTTGATTCATCGCCACCCATGTAGCGACTTATCATATGCAGTGAAGTGACTGGCACGTAGAGGCGATCACCACCCGCATATTCCAACGTTAGAAATTCAGCGTCAATTATTTTTCCTGCACCGCCATCTATGGGCATATGCTCTAAGCCAAGATAGCGGCCGACACCGTGATCTAAATGCACGATAGGCGAGCCAACGTTAAGCTCTATTAAATTATGGATGGCTGCATCGGCCAACATATTGCGTTCTTTGTTGCTGCGAACTTTAGGTTTTATGGTGACACCAAAAAGCTCTGGCTCAGCAATAACGCTTATGCCGCTGTCGGGAAAGCTTGCGCCGCGATTAAACGCTGCAACCGCTATTCCTGTTTGCGGCGTGCCGTCACTTTGTTCGACAGCCGTTGTAAATTCATGCCATGTATCGCAGCTTAATGCGTTAATGCCTATGGCTTTGAGCTTGTCAGAAAAAATCTCTCTGCGGCCTAATGATTCAACACAAAATAACACGTGTCGTGTATCGGCGCTGTGTTTGGGTGAACTGGTTAAAAAGGCTTGTAAGCGTGTTAAGGCATTTTCGGCATGATCATCTATAAGCAATTGCGGGTTTGTCGCGGCACCGCAGCTAAATAAACCTCGAGCCGTATTTTGTTTTTTGTCTAATACTTTTGCGGTTGTTGTAATGCGCGCAAAAGCTGACATTTTTGAAAAACATTCATCCACCTTTAAATAAAGACTGTCAGGCGATAATAATGGACGTGTTGGATCAATCGCCTGCTGCTCGTAGCGATCATTAACATTATTTAAAAAGTCAGTGGCTGTTTTTTCAAATTCAGGATAGCTGAATAATAAGCTGTTCTCAGGTAGATAATCTAACAGCGTATCAGTGCTGGCATAAAACATGGGTAAATAACTTTCAATTCCGGCATAAGGAATGCCAGCCAATACATCTTCGTAGATTGGACACACTAACGGGTTATGCTTGAACTCGTTATGCCATTGATCACGAAAATGATTAATGGCTTCTTTGTCTAAGCAAACCTCAGCAGCAGGTAATATTTCTATTCTTTTTATTTTATCCAATGAGCGCTGAGTGTCGGCATCAAAGGTTCGCAAACTACTAACTTCGTCATCAAATAATTCTATTCGATAGGGTAGCTCGCTGCCCATGGGGAATATATCGAGTAAAGAGCCACGAACAGCGTATTCACCGTGTTCATAAACGGAGTCTCTGTGTTGATAACCTGCGTTATCCAGTTGAATCTTAATTTGCCTAGCATCGATTTTTTGATCTATTTCTATCACTAGGCTATCGCGGTTCACATAACTACGTGGACACACTCTTGCTAATAAGGTTGACGCGGTAACAAGGCAAACGCCATAACTTTCATTTTGCAGATGATAAAGCGTCTTTAGGCGGTCAGAAATAATATCTGGATGCGGTGAGAAATAATCATAAGGAAGTACTTCACGGTCTGGGAATACGCGTAGGCTAAATTCTGAATTGTCAGCAGCAAAAAAGCGTAAGGCTTCATACCACTCCTGAGAATCGTAGGCATCTTTGGTGATGACCAAGGCAAAGCGCTTTTCTTGCTCCAAGCTGGCCAGTAGCGCGACGGCAGCAGATGCACCGGGCAGTGAATGCCATGCATGGATTTGGCCGACAGAAGGCGCGACAGAGGCGGGGAGTAATTCCAAAGACATGTGTATTTAAACGTTTCTTATGTTGCGGTTATCAATGGGTGAAATTATGCCGTATTGATACGCCTGCGTATAGATTGCGATCGGGGCCAGATTCATAGAATCGGCCGCCAAAGGCGTTGATTCGGGCATTCGCAGAATAGACTTCATTAAATAGGTTACTAATACCGATAAAAGGCTCAATGCTTATGTTGTCAATATTTAAGCTATAGCCGCTACGTAAGTCTGTGACTAAGGAAGAATCCATGCTGTCCGTATTGCTGTTATTTAACGCGAATTGGCTCAGATAAAGCGATTCTAGGCTAACGAATAATCCGGACTGATGCTGATAATGAATGGCTACATGTAATGTATCTTGGGGTAA
>DMZE01000087.1 GCA_003492055.1 Cellvibrionales bacterium | reverse complement strand
CGTTGTAAGCGTTATTACCGTTATACTGTGCCAATGTTAAATGCCCTTTATATAAAAAAGTCTGGTTTAGATCATTATTAATGTCAAAACTATCCACTGAGCTCAAATCCCTTTCTCGTCTGGCTTTGCCTGTTGCCTTGTCGCAGCTGGCTATTATGGGCATGGGTATTACTGATGTTTTGTTGGCTGGACATGCCGGTACAGATGAGCTGGCGGGGCTGAGTCTTGGCGCGAATATTTGGTGCGTAACGATATTGTTCTTTTTTGGTATAGGGCTTATTACGCAGGCATTAGTCGGTCGATATTTTGGCGCTGATGATATGCAATCCTTGCGCAATCAGATTCATCAGTCACTCTGGTTAACGCTAGCTTGTGGCTTGTTAGGCGTGCTGACTATTTTATTAGCCGCTGAAATTTTATTGATGAGTGGCTTCGAGCCATCCATGGCCGCTCGTGCGCATGACTATTTACAAGCGATTGCATGGGGCGCAGTGCCCATGACTATGCTGGCTGCTTTAAGGGGAAGCCTTGAAGCGATGAATTTAACGCAGTCTGTTTTTTGGATAAACTTCCTTATATTCTTGATTAACATTCCCCTCGATTATGCGCTGGTCTATGGCGTTTGGGGCTTACCTAAATTGGGTGCCGAGGGTTGCGCTTGGGCCACAGCTATTCTGTTATGGGCTGGTTTTTTTGCTAGCGCGGCTATGTTGCAATGGCATAAAAAAATACGCCATTTGCAAGTGTTTAAAGATTTCTCCGCTCCAGATATGACGGTAATTTTATCGACCTTTAAGCTCGGTTTTCCTATCGGCTTATCGGTGCTAATTGAAATGAGCATGTTTGCCGGCGCGGGTATGCTCATCGCTTATTTTGGTCCTCTTGCTGCGGCCGCAAACTCCATTGCGATTAGTATCGCCTCTGCATCGTTTATGATTTATCTGGGGTTTTCTGCTGGGGTAACAATAAGGGCGTCTCAGCAATTAGGCGCTAAAAGCTTTGAGGGCGCGCATTACAGTGTCAAAGTGGGTACCAGTTTTAATATTTTATTGGCGTTTGTTCTGTCCGTTATATTTTGGGTGTTTAGGGAGCCGCTGGTTAGCTTGTACACTAATGATGCCGCCGTTATTCAATTGGCTGCGCAGTTATTATTATTGGGTGCGGCCTTTCAGGTGGTTGATTGTTTGCAGGCGGCAACTATTGCAGCATTGCGGGCTTATCATGACACTGTGAGTGCGCCAAAAATTCAGATGTTTGCTTATTGGTTAATTGGTTTGCCAGTAGCGGTTGGGCTAGGTTTTTATAGTGATCTACCGGGCATTAGTGGGCCGCATGGCTTTTGGGTCGCTATGTTGGTGAGCTTAACAATTTCGAGTTTATTGTTGTTGCGACGCTTATTGAAAGTGTTAGCGCATCCAACTTAAATAAAGTGTTTTATAAGTCGAATGATTCTAAATGAAGTGACAAAGGTTGCTCGGTTGATTGATGATCTTTTGATGCTGTTATACACCAACCTTGACTATCCCAATCACCTAGCACATAACGTTTTGCTTTAGTTTGTTGTTCATTGTCGCTTATTAGCGAGTGCACAGCCGGTCTATGCGTATGGCCATGAATCATAATATCGACATTATGATCGCACAGCGCTTTAACTACTTCGCTAGGCGTCACATCCATAATATCCGCAGCCTTAGTTGCATTGGCACTTTGACTTTTTTCGCGTAACATTTTAGCTATGCCGCGACGCTCATCTAATGATTTAGACAGCAGCATTTGTTGCATGTCAGGATTACGAATTTGTGCTCGAAAGGCCATATATTCAGCGTCGCTAGTGCACAAGCTATCGCCGTGCATTAGCAGAACAGGTTTACCGTAAAGCTGAATGACGCTTGGGTCGGGTAAAATTTTGCACTGGCAATTATTTGCAAACTGCTGACCCATTAAAAAATCACGATTGCCGACCATAATAAATACGTTAACACCGGCATCACCTAGCTTTTTTATTTCTGTGCGCAGTACATCGGCAATATCACTGTCATCATCATCGCCGAGCCAAGCATCGCTTAAGTCGCCAAGAATATACAGTGAGCTCGCATGTATTGCGCGCTCTGCACAAAAGCGTACAAAGGCGGCGGTAATATCCGGTCTTTGTACGCTAAGGTGTAAATCAGAAATAAATAGGCTGTGATCGGCCATAGTGATTCCGTGTTTAAGTGTTGATTTATATGTCGACTTAAATGTCGAATTAAGCTTCGACAACAGCGGATTCAATAATAATCGCTTCTCTAGGCACATCTGAATGATGACCATGTGAGCCAGTAGCAACTGCTTTCATGGCATTCACAACGTCCATACCGTCAACGATTTTAGCGAATACGGCATAGCCCCAGCCTTGTGGGTTTTTGCCTGAATGGTTAAGAAAGCCATTATCGGTAACATTAATAAAAAACTGTGAGCTGGCTGAGTGAGGATCCCCCGTTCTAGCCATGGCAAGCGTGCCGTTTTCATTCTTTAGGCCGTTATCCGCTTCATTTTCGATAGAAGGGCGTGTTTCGCCTTCATTCATGTCGATATCAAAGCCGCCGCCTTGAACCATAAAGTTGTCAATAACGCGATGAAAAATCTTACCGTCATAAAAGCCATCTTCGACGTATTGCTGAAAATTAGCGGCGGTATTAGGCGCATTATCAAAATCAAGTTCAATGGTGATGGTGCCCATATTTGTGTTCAATTTAATCATTTTCGGAATACTCGTCGAATTGCCTTAATTTTCCCACCTTTATGCTGCTGTGGGTGGGTAGTGAAGGCGCTATAATACTTGTTTTACACCAGCGATAGAAGATGCGAAAAGCGTCATCTTTTGGTGTTTGTATATTAATAAGCAGTTTAATTCTGGAACCAAAGATGGTCGATTCTAGCAAGACAGTTAATAACGACAGTGTAGTGGGTGAGAATGCTACTACTGACGATCTCGAGAACAAAAAACCATCAAATTTCCTGCGTCAGATTATTGATAAGGATTTAGCAGCGAGCACCGTTAAGTCTATAGTGACGCGCTTTCCGCCCGAGCCTAATGGCCATTTGCATATTGGCCATGCTAAAGCGATTTGCCTTAATTTCGGTTTAGCGCAAGATTACAACGGCGAATGCCATTTACGTTTTGATGACACTAATCCCGAAAAAGAGAGCGCTGAGTTTATAAATGCCATTACTGATGATATTAGCTGGCTTGGATTTAAGTGGCATGGCGATATACGCTTTGCCTCTAACTATTTTGATCAGCTTCATGGCTTTGCTAATGAGCTTATTGCCAAAGGCTTGGCTTATGTCTGTGATTTGTCGGCTGAAGAGGCTCGCACTTACAGAGGTACATTAACTGAGCCAGGCACTAACAGCCCGCATCGTGAGCGTACAGTAGAAGAAAACACAGCATTGTTTGCGAAGATGACGGCCGGTGATTTTGATGAAGGCGCCTGTGTGCTTAGGGCCAAAATTGATATGGCGGCGCCTAATGTCAATTTACGTGATCCTATTATTTACCGTATCCGCAAAGTGACGCATCATCAAACCGGTGATAAATGGTGTGTTTATCCGACCTATGATTTTACCCATGGTCAGTCTGACGCGATTGAAGGTATTACTCATTCTATCTGTACTTTAGAGTTTGAAGATCATAAGCCATTGTATAACTGGTTCTTAGAGCAGTTATCCGTACCCTCAACGCCGCGTCAGTTTGAGTTTTCACGCTTAAATGTTAACTACACGGTCACCAGTAAGCGAAAACTGAAACGTCTGGTTGATGATGCGGTTGTGAATGGTTGGGATGACCCACGTATGCCGACGATTTCGGGCATGCGTCGCCGAGGTTATGCGCCAGAGTCCATTCGTAATTTTTGTGCGGCTACTGGTGTTACGCGCGTTAACGGTATTGTTGATATGGCAATG